>CALVSV010000018.1 GCA_944359595.1 uncultured Bacilli bacterium | reverse complement strand
AAAATGAACGTTAAAACTCAAAAGGTAAAAATTAGTGATGAAATAAAAGAATTTGGTTATGTATTAGAAGATAATGAAACTGATTTATATAAAAAATACTTTAATCAATTGTCAAAAACATTAAACGTAGAAAAAGAAGATATTGATTATGATAAATATGCAGAATTAGTGTCAAAACTATTTGTTGCAGACTTTTATAACTTAGAAAATAAAACAACAAAAAATGATGTTGGAGGATTACAATTTATTCATGAAGATATGCAAGATAATTTTTCACTTAAAGCAAAAGATACAATGTATAAAAACATAAAAAGTAATGTATATGGTGATAGAAAACAAGAATTACCAGAAGTTAAGGATATTACAATGGATGATATTGAAAGTGATACATTTACATATAACGATACTGAATATGACTCTATAAATGTTACTTTATCATGGGAATATAAAAAAGATTTAGGTTATGATGATGAAAAAATATTTACCTTAATAAAAGATGGAGATAAACTATGGTTAGTAGAATCAAATCCTATTTCCGAAAGTGAAGATGAATAATATTTAAATAAATTTGACAAACGTATATATTTATGATATAATTAATACGACTTATTGAGATAGGGGGATTAAATAATGGGGGTTGATAATATGAAGAGAAGTTATGTAATTGAATATTTAGATGAAAATGAGTTCAATAAAAGAGAAAGGGCTTTAAAAAGATATAATATGATCGCATTTAAAAAATTAGCCTTTGATTACTCTCCAAAGTTAAAAGAAGGAAATTTTTTAGGTAAAGTCGTTGGAAGAGACGAAACTATAAAAGCTACTAATTATGAACTTAGTTTACCAACCGATGATTTATTTGTTAAAGTACATGGTGAGGTTGTGCTTCATTATTCAGTATATGATGATTCAAATATAATAGTTTTTAAAACTATAACACCAGATACTATATTGGATGAAGGACATAGAACAGAATTAAAAACATATAAAGGTGTCGTGTTATCAAAAGATAATTCAGAACGTGATAAATTTAAAATTGATTTATTAAATATGATACAACATTAATAATTGTTGTATTTTTTAATATAATATAAATAAAAAATAATATAGAAGTAGTAATTTATGATAAAATAGTCTTAGCTATTATTAGATTTAAATTAAAATAATTTTAAATAAGATATTTAAGTAGTAGGTGATATGAATGGATTATAAAGAATATTATAATAAATTTAAAGATATATTAAAGAAATATCCTAGATTATTAATGATATTTGGTATACTTATTGGTGTTAGTATAACAAGTTTTTTAGGAAGTATATTTATTAAAAGTAACAATATTTCAAATGATCATTCTATAACAGATAATAGTTATGAAATTATAGAAGATAATGATATGTATATAAATGATACTACTGTAAATGATGGTACAAGTGCTGATGAATATGTACCAAATTATTTTATTGAAACAGAACAGCTAATAGAAGATGCAGATAAAAATGATGAGAAAATCGTTGATAAAATAAAGAAAAAAATAGATATATTGTCAGCATTTTTATTTGATAATGGTACAATTGGAGGATATACTTATGATGAGTTAAGCGATGATATAAAACTTAAAGTAAATAAAATAATGTTAAGCATAGATAAAAAAATAGATGAAAAATTTCCAGATTATAAAAATGAAATAAAATCTACTTTTAATAAAATAAAGATTAGCGCTACTACAAAATATTTAGAAACAGTTGATAAAATTTGTAGTGATGATAGGAAGTACTTGTGTGAAGAAGCTAAAAAAGATTTTAATAAGATGAAAGATACGTTTAAAATATCTTTATCACTTATGAAAGATATAATAATAGAAAGCAAAAATAATTTGATTGAATATTTTGAGGAGAGTTAATATGAAGAAAAAAATATTAAATATATTATTATCTATAACAGTATTATTTGCATTGTTCTATAATATTAGAGATGATATACATTTTACTACAATAAGTTTATTTAGTATAATTATATTTTTATTTATTAATAAAATTAATATTAAATTAAATAGAAATATTATTATATTAAGTTTAATTTTTTCACTTATATTTATATTTGGAGATTCATATGTACAATTAAATAATTGGAATTTAATATTTGGTAGTTTATTAAATTTTGGTATATCGATAATTAGATATATAGGGTATTTTGTTATATTTAGTTATATAATAAGTATTTGTTATAAATATTTAGATAAATATAGTGATAATAATAAAGATGTTACTATAAAAAATAAAATATATAATTTATTTGTTAATCATCCATTTATATTTAGTTTTATATTTATTATAATTTGTTGGTTAATATATATTATTGCCTTTTATCCAGCAATACTTTCACCAGATCCTAGTTATCAAATCAAACAATTTTTAGGCGAATATACTAAATATATGGATTATATTATTCCAATAGATAAAAGTGTTACAATAACAAATCATCACCCAGTTATACATACATTATTATTAGGTAGTTGTGTTAAAATAGGTATGCTTATAGGCAATGATAATTTAGGATTCTTTATATATAGTATTATACAAATACTTATAATGTCATTAACATTAAGTTATACAATAAAATATATGTTTAAAATTAATACACCTAAAAAATATATTATATTATGTTTACTAATATATTCTTTAGTTCCAGCATATGCATTATATTCTATGTCTAGTGTTAAAGATGTATTATTTACATGTTTTATAATATTGTTTAATTTATTATTATTTGATATAAATAAAAATAATGATAAATTAAATATTAAAAAAATTGTAATATTTATATTAATTATGATATTAGTTATTTTATTTAGGAATAATGGTATATATGTAATATTATTAAGTATATTATTTTTAATAATATTAAATAAAAATAGAAGAAAACTTGGAATAATAATCTTTATTAGCATGTTTATATTTAATTTTAGTTATACTAATATAGTATTACCATACTTTAAAATTAGTGATGGTAGCATTAGAGAAGTGTTAAGTATACCGTTTCAACAAACTGCTAGATATGTAAAATATAATAGTAATATAATAAGTGATGACGAAAAAAAAGCAATAGATAAAATACTAGATTATGATACTTTAGCTAGTAGATATGATCCAGATATTTCTGATGATGTTAAAAACAAATTTAACAAATATGCTACAAATGAAGATCTAATAAATTATTTTAAAGCATGGTTTAAAGGACTAATGAAAAGACCTAATACATATATACAAGCTACAATAAATAATACATATGGATATTTTTATCCAAATAAAACAAGATGGTATATATATCATAACTATTATAATATATTAGATGATAATGGTATAGATTATCATTATAATAATTTATCTGGTTTAAGAAATGCGTTATCTAAAGTAGCTAATGGATTTAGAGAAATACCGGTTGTTGGATCAGTAGTAAACATAGGTTTTAACGGATTATTATTAATATTTATGTTAGCATATTTAATACATAATAAGAAAAATATTTTATTTCTTATACCATCATTTGTATCTTTATTAGTTTGTATTGCATCACCAGTTAATACATATTTTAGATATGCAATGCCATATGTATTTTCTATGCCGTTATTAATTGCTTTATTTTTATACAACATAAAAAAATAATATTCTTAAATTATTCACACTATGGTATAATGTGATTGGAAGTGATATTTTGGAGTTTAAAAAATGGTATAAATTAGATAACATGGGGAAATTTTATGCATCTATTATTGATAGTCATTCACAAAATATATTTAGATTTTCAGCTACTATAAGAGACGATATAGATCAAACAATATTACAAAAAGCATTAGATATAACAATACAATGTTATCCGAATTTTAATGTTAACTTAAAAAAGGGTATATTTTGGTATTATTTAGAACAAACAAATAAAAAATATATTGTACAAAAAGAAAATTCACCTATATGTTTTAAATTATATACTAATAGTAATGATTTTTTATATAGAGTATCATATTATAAAAAAAGAATAAATTTTGAGGTTTCTCATATAATTTCAGATGGGATAGGAAGTTCATATTTTTTTAAATCTTTAATTAGTAATTATGTAAAATTAAGATACTCATTAAACAATATAGAAATTTATAATAATTCATATATTCAAAGTGAAGAAGATAGTTTTTCTAAATATTATAATACTAAATTAAAGAAAAAGAATAAAGTAATTGATTCAGATAAATTATATTATTATAAGGGACATAAATCTAAAAACATTACAAGATATTTTGAAATGCATTTATCTGTTGATGATGTTTTAAATATAGCGCATAAACATAATACTACTTTAACAATACTTATAATTAGTATTTTAATTTATTCTATGAAAGATTGTATGTCTGAAAAAGATTTAGAAAAAAATATAAAAATTGATGTTCCAGTAGATTTAAGGAATTATTTTAAATCAGCTTCAACTAAAAACTATTTTGGACTAATTTCAATAATTTATAAATTTAATAATCGTAATGATACATTAGATATGATTATTGAAGAAGTAAATAATCAATTTAAGACTAAATTAACAAAGGATAATTTATGTGTTAGAGTAAATCAAATGATAGCGTTTGAAAAGAATGCATTTTGTAGATTAGTTCCAATATTCATTAAAAACATTGTTTTAAAAACCATTGATTTTTTTACATCTAAAATGTGTACAAGCTGTGTTTCAAATATTGGTATTATCAAGTTTGATAATAAAATAAGTAATTATATTGAAAATATAAATATTTTAACGTCTACTATAAACTTTCAATTTACTTTATGCAGTTTTAAAAAAGATTTATCTATTGGTATTTCATCCAAATATAAATATAATGAAATTATTGAAAATTTTTGTACTTTTTTTTCTAATAGTAATATAGATGTAGTGATTAATGTATCAGAGGTGGAATAATGAAGAAATGTAATAAATGCAACATAAAATTTAATACTAGTAATGATATATGTCCATTATGTCAAAATAAATTAATTGGTAATGAATACGAAGAAATATTTCCTAAATATATATATAAAAATAAATCAATAATTTTAAAAATACTTACATTTATATCACTAGTATTTATAATAATAAGTATTTTTCTTGAATTATATATTTCAAATGATTTATTTTATACTAAATTTATTGTTAGTGGGTTAATAGCTAATTATATTATAGTTTATTTTATTTTAAAAAATAAACAAGATATATTAGAATTATTTGGCAAATTTGGTATGATTTTAATAATAATACAATTATTATGGTACATTTTATTAAGAGATAAAGTAATTACTAATTATATTATTCCATCTATTTGTTTTTTTGAAATATTATTTAATTTTATATCGTTTCTTGTATTGAAAAAGAATTATATAATAAATTATTTAAAACTAATATTACTTAATTTATTTCTTTTATTGATACCAATTATATTGATTTTATTAAAACTTACTACATATAAATTATTATCGCTTATATGCCTAATTTTTGCACTAATTATTATATTATGGCTTATTATATTTTATTTTGATGATATTAAAAATGAATTAGCTAAAATATTTAATATATAATTGATACATGATATAATATTGATGGAGGTAATATTATGGGGAGTATAGATATTAAATATATTAATAGTAAGTTAATAGAAAAAAATGATAAGCCGCTAACAGAAGATGAATTATATTATGAAGATATAATTCATGATGGAGAATATTTATTAGATAAAACAGGGAAACGTGTAGGTACAAAGGGTGACTATTACACTAAATTAATAATAGATAAGATATTAAAGGAAGGGTGTTATGACAATAATCCTAGACCAAAATATGAAACTGATAAAAAGAACGCTAATACATTATCTTTAAACAATCAAGTACATTTTATGTATGATATTTCTAAAGGTGAATCACCAATGATAACATTAAGACCTATTGCGGTGAAAAAAAGCATAGGTGAAATTTTTTGGATATATCAAGATGCAACTACAAATTTAGATATTTTAAAAGATAAATATGGTGTTACATGGTGGGATGAATGGGATTTGACTCTTCAAAACGGTAATAAAAAAAGAGATATAGGTTCAACATATGGATCAATTATATCTCATTATGAACAGATGAAAAACTTATTATGCTCATTAAAGAATGATCCAGATAGTAGAAGACATATTATAGATATGTGGCAATTAGAAGATTTTAAAAAACCGCATGGACTTAAACCTTGTGCATACTCAACTGTATGGAATGTAAGACACGGAAGAGATGGGATCGATTATTTAGACATGAAACTCATACAAAGATCAAGTGATTTTTTAGTTGCTGGCTGTATTAATCAAATGCAGTATCTTGCATTACATTTGATGGTTGCTCAATCTGTAGGTTATAAACCAGGTGTATTTACATGGGATGTTGAAAATGTTCAAATTTATGATAGACATATTAGACAAGCAGTAGAACTTTTAAATAGAGAACCAATTAATTGTGATAATAAAGAACCATATTTTGAATTAAATCCTAATATTCATGATTTTTATAAATTTAAAGTAGAAGATATTAAAATCAAAAATTATCCTCGTACACTTATAAAAACTGTTAATCCACAACAAAAATACGACAAGGGAATATAATGAAGAATATAAGTATTATAGCTGCAATAGGTAAAAATTATGAGTTAGGAAAAGATAATAAATTGTTGTGGCATCTAAAAGGAGATATGGCTTTTTTTAAAGAACATACTATGAATAAATATATTGTTATGGGCAGAAAAACTTTTGAGTCATTACCCAAAATGTTATCTAATAGGAAATATATAGTATTAACACGACAAAATCATGAATTAAATGATGATATTATAGTTATGCATTCTATTGAAGAACTCATTAAATATATTTATGAACATGATGAAGAATTTATGATTATTGGTGGAGAAAATATATATAGGCAGTTATTAGATTATGCTGACAAAATATATTTAACTAAAATTGATGATGAAAAAAACGCTGATTCATTTTTCCCACGATTTAATGAAAATGAATGGAATTGTAGTGTGTTAGATAATAAAGAAGAAAACAAAATAAAATATAAACATTTGTTATACGAAAAAAAGTAGGATGGAGGAGATCGTATGGGTATATATTTAAATCCAGGAAACAATCGTTTTAAAAGAAATATAAATTCAGAAATATATGTAGATAAAACAAAGTTAATTGAATATACAAATAGTGTGATTAATACATCGCAGTCTTATATATGTATATCAAGACCTAGAAGATTTGGTAAAACAATAACCGCTAACATGTTAAGTTCATACTATGATAAAAGTGTAGACTCTCATGAACTATTTAAAAATT
>CALVSV010000017.1 GCA_944359595.1 uncultured Bacilli bacterium | reverse complement strand
TGTTGCCATATCTTCATACCAATAGTTTTCAGAAGGAAATTTATTGTTTTTTATTAGTTCTAATTTATATACTCTAGCCCATGCAAATGAAGGTTCAAAGCATTGTTTAACAAAATCATGTTTGTCCATACTATCAAATTCTTTATATATTTTACTTTCTTTTCCATCTTTCCAACCATCATTTATACTAATGAAATTATAAGTAATTAAATCATATTCTTTGTCTTCATTTATTTTATTAATGATATTATTAACATAATTATCGCTTACCCAATCATCGGAATCAACAAACGCAATATAATCGCTTTCAGTTTTATCTAAACCGTAATTTCTTGCGCTTGACAATCCACCATTTTTCTTCTTATAACTAAATACTAATTTAGGATATTTATTTTTATAGTTATCTATTATTTCTTGACAGTTATCAGTACTTCCATCGTTTACAACAATGATGTTATAATCACTAGATTTCTGATTAATTAAAGACTCAAGACATTTATCTAAATACTCTTCAACATTATAAACTGGTACTATTATTGATAGTTTCTTTTTTTTCATGTAACTCACCTTCATATATATTTTTTTAAACTATTTTATTTTATTTTTGTTATATCTCATAATTTACTTAAATTTTTTTCTCCACTTTCTATACACTAGAAATATTTTATCATAGTTTTTCTTAATTGCATTTATTTTATCAGCTATTTCACCAACATCATCATCACTTTTTAACACTAATTTATCTTTTAAAAATTTATTATTATCAAACATATCAGTATTACCTAATATGCAAGGTATGCCCATATCCATACTCTTAATAACTATACATGGATTAGTATTAGTAAAATTACAATATAAATTTACATAATTATCTTTAATTACTTGATCTAAGTTTTCACATAATTCATGTCTGATATCAAAATGATTAAAGAAATCTATTGTAGCGTTCATATGTGATATTAATTTTACTTTATCATAATCATTAACTAATCTAATTGATGAAAGCATATTATAAAAGTTATGAACTGGATCATAATCTATACTTAAAATCCCGATAGAATTACTGTTTTTATTATCTAAATTCATTTTGTTTTCATCATACTCAAATTTTAAATTTAATCGTTCTACACTATAGTTCGCATGTTTCATCGCATCATATAATCCTTTATCTAAAACATGTATTTCATCAATTAAATGTCTATCATAAAACTCACATACGTCGTAAAAAACCGGTAATATATACTTACACGTTAAATTTGCTGCATTAATTAATAACAATTCTTTTTTTATTATATCTTTATTTAATCCTGGCAACATTTTTCTATATATGTTAGGAAAATTAACGATATATATTTCTTTAATAGCGCTTTTGTTTATTTCATCAACAATGCTCATGTAATCTGTGACAGAATCATCGATAAGCACAATTATATCACCATACATATATTTAAATGGAACACTATATTCTATATCACTTTTAGGTAAAAACAATATTTTATCTTTACATCTTTTAATTGTATTTAATATATCATCTAACATATCATCACCTCACATATCAAGAAAATGTTTTACATCATTTTTGCTTTGCTTTTTGTTATCTTTACTCCATTTATTATATAATTTCATAATTTCATCTTTATGTTTTATACATGCTTCTATCTTTTCTTTTATATCATAAGCATTTTCTTCATTATTAACTATTAAATACTTTTCTAATTCAGTACCTTTAAAATAATGATGGTTATTCCCTGTTATACATGGAACACCAGCTTCCATACTTTCTAGATTAAGCATTGGAGAACATTCTGATAATGTAACATATAAATTGACATCATTAATAGACATTCTTTTGATAAGTTCATCTCTTGATAATGATTTATTAATTCCATCAACTTCAAGATTTAAAAGGTTCGCATATTTTACAGCATAATCATTTAATGGTACTAAATCTAATATTACATTATCCATAAGTGAAATTGCGGTAATTTGAGTAAATAAATTTTTTATCCAATAATCAGTTCTAGCCGCATATATACCAATTCGTATTTTTTCATTTTTTTTCTTTGATCTATTTTTAATATATTTTTTTACATCGTCTGATAAATTCACTTTATTAGTAATAAATGTTGTTTTTATATTTTCATTTTCATAAAATCTTATCATGCTTTTTTTACATGTGGCAAATACATCTACAATACCTTTTCTACATAATTCTATCGCTTCTAAATTTTTATGCCAACCATAAGGCTCAAATACTTGAGAATGACTACCATGCCAATACACTTTTATTTTTATATCTTTATTTTTATCTTTTAAATACGATCCTAATTCAAGCCATCCAATACATAACGCACTAAATATAACTTGTGTTATATTGTTTTCTAAAATAGCATTCCCTATCTTTTCTATATCCTTTTTTCTAAGTATTTCTTTACACGGAATCCTGTTATCAAAAAGCTCTATAGTTGCATTAGTAACACCTAGCCACTCTGGATTATGAAAAACTATATAATCATTTTTATATTTTTCAATTGAACTAACTGTAGTATCTATCATAGATAGATATTCTTTACTTATTTTTCTTTTATATCTAACATATAAAACTAGTGGGTATAATACTGCTTTAATACATCTTTTAACATTCCTTTTAGTAAATCTAACTAATCTTATAAATCTATAACCATTCTTTTTTCCTAACAATCTACATATTTTATTTTCTCTTTGTTCCCATTCTGAAATCCATGTCGCACTAAAATAATGTATCATGCAAGTATTATCAGTAAAAACATTATTTTGATAATCATATGATAATGGATAAAAATATTCACGTGGATAAATATATATTTTTCCATCATCTAATATTTGAATATCGTTACAGTTATACTCGAAATTATATTCATCAAGAATACGCATAAGAACTCTTGGAATACTATATGCATAAATATCATACACATTAAAATGTTTTTGACTTCTATAAAAATCTAGTACTTTTTTTGAAAATTCTGTCTTTGGTTTTGCTGCTCCCCAAACGGCAGCATTTGCCATACCAGTATCTTCAACACCTAAAAATGTTTCTTTATCTAATAAAAACGATATATCTTTAGTAATTATCATATCAGTATCAAAATAAATTCCACCATATTCATAAATTGCTTTTACTCTAGCATAATCAGCAACAAAGGCCCATTTTTTGTTTTCATACGCTTCTTTTATAAAAGGACATTCTTCTAAATTTACGTTTTCCTCGCTCCATCTAATTATTTCATAATCAGGTAAGTATTTTTTCCAACTTTTAATACATTTTTTTGCTAATCTTGGCAGTGGTTTATCCCCAAACCAACAATAATGAATATATTTTTTCATGTATGACCTCCTATTTTTTGCTATCTTCAAATTTTTTGCCCATCTGTTTTTCGTAATATTTATCACATACTTTTTTTGCGTCGCCAATCATTACCATTTCTCCATGTTCAATCCAAATTACTTTAGTACATAAATCTCTAATTGCTTCAATTGAATGCGACACATATAAAACTGTTGTTCCTCCCTTTATCATTTCAAGCATCTTATTCTTACTTTTTTCTTGAAATTTAATATCTCCAACTGATAATATTTCATCAACTATTAATACTTCTGGATTTACAACAGTAGAAATTGAAAATGCTAACTTAGCGGTCATCCCAGATGAAAAATTTTTAATAAAAAAAAATAAAAAATCTTTAAGTTCTGAAAACTTTACAATTTCATCAAATTTTTCTTCAATAAAACTTTTTGAATACCCTAACACCGCACCATTTAAAAATATATTTTCACGTGCTGTAAGTTCAGAGTCAAATCCAGCTCCAAGTTCTATCATAGGAGATATCACACCATTAACTTCTACCTTTCCTTTAGTAGGTTTCATAACACCACTAACGACTTTAAGCAATGTAGATTTACCAGCTCCATTACTTCCAATAAGTCCAACTACTTCACCTTTTTCAACTTTAAAACTAATATCTTTTAGAGCCCAAAATTCATCTTTCTTTTTCTTTTTTTTCTTTTTAAAGCTAAAAAAGTTGATAAATGCTTGTTTAAATGAATAATCTTTTTCTATTCCCAGATTAAACCTCATAGATACACTATCTAATCTTATAATTGCCATAAAACATCCTCCTATGCATAATATATAAATTTATCTTGTTTTCTTTTAAATACAATACAACCTATTATAAACATTATAACAGCTGATAATCCACACCATAAAAACGTCATCGCACTAGGTGTTTTTGCATCCAAAAGTATTGTTCGAGCAAAAGTAACATATTGATATAATGGATTAAATTTAAACAATTTTTGCAAATACATAGGTAACATACTTATATCATAAAATATTGGCGTAAAATATTGCCATATTGTAAGTAAAATACTATAAATATAGAACATATCTCTTAAAAATACAGAAATCGTAGATAATACAAACCCTATACCTACTGTAAATAAAAACATACATATAAATACATACGGTAACAATAAGTAGTTCCATGATATTGGTGCTCCAGTAATAACTACTATTAAAAACAATGGTATTAATGATAATAAAAAATTAATTCCTACAAATAAACATTTAGATAATGGAAATATATATTTTGGAATATATACTTTAGTCATAAGTTGAAAATTAAAAACAACTGATGTCATTGCATTATTACTAGCTTCACTAAAATAATTAAACATAACAAGCCCAGTCATTAAATAAACTAAATAGTTAACCCCTTCCATTCTAAATTTAAACATTTGAGAAAACACTAAAGCCATTACAAACATCATTAATAATGGTTGTAATAAACTCCATAAAACACCCAATACACTTCTTTTATATTTAACTTTAAAATCTCTAGAAATCATTTGAGTCATTAAAAAAGTATATTTTTTAAAATTAAGTAAAATATTTTTTAATGCCATAACCATAATCTCCTTTAAACATTTCTATATAATTATAACATAGATATGTATTAATTATCAATAATATATTTACTTAAATTTTGTATATGATATACTGATGATAGAAAGGAGTTCGAGATGGAAGATAAAAAATATATTAAATTAGAATTAAATAATGTAATATTTATTATTGTTTTATTATTAATTATTTTAGCTATACTTATATATTTAAGTATAGATATGCGTATAAATGATGCAAAACAAGATGAAATTAATAACAAAGTAGATATAAATAGTAGTTATGTATTAAATAAGATTAGCTTTTCACAACAAGCAACATCAGAAATTTATAAAAATGGTAATTTTAACTCTAATAATTTAATATTAACTTTAGGCTATGATAAACTAGATTGGAGTATATTCTCAATTACTAATAATAATGGTGAATATAAATTAGTAATTCCAGCTTCTTCTATTGATAAAAGTATAAATTATATATTTGGAGACAAAATAAATTATAATCATCAAAATATTGTTAATGACGTTAGTGATCTAAATATATTATTTAATAAGGGTGTAAATAATATATTTTATTCAAACGATACATCAAGTTATACTATTGATTATATTGCAGGTTCTTCAGAAGAAAATAAATTTATATATCCAATATTGAATGATATTACTAAAGATGCTAATACTATAAAAATAAGTGTTAATACTGCATTTATAAATACTGTATATAATGAAGATACATCTTCTTTTGAATATGAAATATATAAAGATTATAATTTCAATAATAATACTTATAATAATAAAATAGATGTTATATCTACTAATAATTTATTTGATAATTATATAAATAATAGTAATTCATTATTTAAACTAGATAGTAATAATGAAAATTTAAACGATAAACTTAATACATATATTTATACTTTAACACTTAATAATGATGAATATTATTTAACTGAATTTAATATAAAATAAAACTAGGAACCTAGTTTTATTTTATTATATATAAAGCAATATATTTTAGCTAACAGCTTATTTTTTTCTATTAAATTTCTAATAAAATTATTTTTATTAAAATATTCACACTTTTTCCAATCTGGGAATAAATCATTTAAATATTTATATGCATCATCAATAAATTTATTTCTAAGTTTATTATCTTTTTGATATCTTTGTTGAATAATATAATTAAGTATTTTTTCAACATTTAAATATTTTTTACTATTTATATATATATTATCACTAATATAATCATTAGTAATATCTAATATTTTAAATATATCAAATACTCTTTTATCCATAACAGTTGTTTCACTTTTTTTTCTTATAATATAATGATTTAGATATTTGTTTAATTTACCCATTCTTTCAGCGCAAACTATAGATTTAATTACAAATGGTGTATCCTCATATTTTAAATCTTGGGCAAAATATATATTGTTATTTATTATCATATCTTTTTTATATAATTTGTTCCATGGTGAATGATTTATCTTATATATTATAGTAGTATCATCTAATATATTTTTAACAGCAAAATCATACACATCTTTTTTTATAATAGTATTATCATAATTATGAATATAATAATCACATATACACATATCTAAATTATTTTTTATACAAAAATTATACATATCTTCTAAAAAAGTATTTTCTACATAATCATCACTATCTATAAATGAAATATATTCTCCCCTAGCCTTCTTGATTCCCTTATTTCTAGATCTACCAATACCAGAATTTTTTTGTTCAATTAATATTATATTATCATACATATTTTGAAATTCTTTAATAATATTAATACTATTATCAGTAGAACCATCATCGATTAATATTATTTCAAATTCTTTTAATGTTTGATTAACTAAACTGTCAAGACACTTTCTTAAGTATAACTCAGAATTATAAAGCGGTATTACAACAGAAACTTTTACCATATCTCACCAACTATCTATTTAATAAATATTTAATAAATATTTTTTTTATTTTTCTTTTAATAGTATCATCTAATATATTATCATATACTTTCCTATCTAATAATTTATTTTTATAATCTTTAAAATCATCTTTATTAAGATCTCTTAACTTAAGTATAATACAATTAGATATATAACTCAATATTATCTTTTTAACTTTAATATCAATTTTTAAATTATTTATTTCTTTATATAAGTAATCATATCCTATCAAGAAATCATATGCTTTCTTTTTTGTTTTATCATAATTATTAGTATTCATTATACTATTATTTCTTTGAGTATAATTATAACCAATATAATCTATTGAACTTATAAACCTACATTTACATAGTATAAGTGGTATAAGCGCAAAATCTTCGTGATATATTCCCTTAATAAACTTAAATTTATTATCAACATAAAATTTCTTCTTATAAGCATAACACCATGCATTTTCTATAAAATGATAATTAATAATAATATTAATTGCTTCATCTATTTTTTTATGTTTAAACTCTTTTTCATGATATTCTTTAATACAATTATAGTTATCATCTACTTCTCTTACTTGAAATCTTATTACATCCTCATCACTTAAATTATTATTTATATTTTCTAATAATTTATTATCTATATAATCATCGCTATCTAAAAACAATATATATTCACCACTACTATTATCAACACCAATATTTCTAGCTTCACTTAACCCATTATTTTTTGTAGTAATACATTTAAACTTTTTATTTTTACAATACTTATTAATAATATTAATACTATTATCAGTACTTCCATCGTTTACACATATTACTTCATAATCATCAAATGTTTGATTAATAATACTATCAAAGCATTTATTTAAATATTTGCTTGTATTATAAATTGGAACAATTATACTAAATTTACACATCATATCACCTCATCATATATATTTTCTAACATTTTTCTTCTTTTATTATTAATATTATTAAAATCAATATTATTAATATTACTATAATTATTATTTATTATATCATTAATTTCTTTAACCATAGTATCAATATCTTTAGATACTAAAAATCCATATGAATTAGGTATACTAATGTAATCATCAGATGCATTAATAGTCGTAATTATCTCTTTATTTAGTACAATAGCTTCATTATAAATCACTGGAAACCCTTCATAATCAGAAGTAAGAATTACATAATCTGCTCTATTAATATATGGGTATGGATTATCTTTATTACCTAACATTTTAATATAACTAGCATTATTATCATCTATTAATTTATTGATCATCATATAATCATTTCCATCACCAACAATCAATAATTCTATATTTTCATTATCTTTTTTTAACTTTATAAACATATTAACAAGTCTAACTAAATTTTTTGAACTATTATCTATTCTTCCAACAAAAACAAATACTTTCTTGTTTTTATCTATACTAATATCAATTTTTTCTTTAGATAACTTTATAATATTTTTATAATCTACAAAATTATTTATCACTATACATTTATCTTTATATTCACTATATATTTTTGTAAAATCATCCATCATCTCATTAGATACAAATATTATTTTTCTAAAATTATTTATATGTCTTATATTAAAAAAGCTCTTAAACTTATCTTTATCTTTATTAAATGCATCAAAATAATTACTATGAACATATATAGAACTATTTTTAGATGATACTCTAGCTAAAAAATTATTAGGTAATGAATAAGTTGCATAACAACAACTAAAATCATACTTATTATAATTAAATAATATATATTTTATTCTTTTAAATAAATTTATAAATTTTCTAATAAGTATATTTTTATTTTTACTTACCCTATATTCATAAACATTAACATTATTATTAATATATTTTAAAAGTAAACCTTTTTTCTCTTCCAATATTAAATCCACTTCATACTTATTATAATCTATATTATCTAATAAATTAATTAAAGATTTTTCTATTCCACCAATATCCATAGTATTGGAGCAAAACAATAATTTCTTTTTACGTATCACTATAATCACCTACATATTACAATATAATTTAGTTAACAGTTTATTTTTTTCTACTAAAGCCTTAAATATATTAATATTTTTAAAATAAGAATGTTTTCTATAATTTTTTATATGTGTTTTTAAATATTCATATCCATCATCTATAAATTTATTTTTAAGAATCTTATTTTGTTGATATTTCTGTTTTACAATATAAGTAGTAATTTCATCTACAATCAAATAACTCAAATATTTTCTAACATTAATATTATTTTTAAATTCATTATATACTATATCTAACACTTTAAATAATTCAAATGTTTTATCATCAACAGTATCTAACACACTACCATCATGAACTAAAAAATAATATAATGGCAAATCAAGTTTACCTATTCTTTTAGCTATATTTAAAGCACTAGTAACAAACGCTATATCTTCAAATTTTTGAACATCAGGAAATAACAATTTATCACTATCAAACATATTTCTCTTATATATTTTATTACAAGAACTTAAATTAATATCTTTAAACAAATTAGGAGTAACATCTAATGAAGTAATAGGAAAACTTATTATATCTACTCTTTTTATTTCTTGTTTATTTTCAAAATAATTATAATAATTACATATACACATATCTAAATTGTCTTTAATAGCCTTATTATACATTTCTTCACAAAAAGTATTATTTAAATAATCATCACTATCTACAAATGATATATATTCACCAGTAGAATTAGATATACCAAAATTTCTAGTACTGGCAATACCATAATTTTTTCTTTTATAGTATTTAATTCTTGGATCAGAGTAACTTTTAACTATATTATGTGTTTCATCAGTAGATCCATCATTTATTAAAATTATTTCAATATCTTCTAATGTTTGATTAATTAAACTATCAATACATCTTTTTAAATATTTACTAGTATTAAATATTGGTACAATTATACTAACTTTTACCATTTTATCAACCTCGATGCTAATTTAATATTAATTTTAGTTAACATTTTGATCTTTTTATCTAATATTTTATTATATATATTATTATTTTTAAATTCATCATACATATTTTTATAATCATTACCATTTAATTTAGATATATTATTAACTATATTTAAAACAATATAATTTTGTATATTCTCGTCACTAATATTATCTAATAATTTATATAATTCTTTAATATTATTGAATATATCAACATTAACATCTATATTTGTTCTATGATTATATAATATATCTCCTATAGATATACAAGTATCACAATTATATATATAATTAATAATTGAATAATATCCATCTATTTTATTATTTTTAATATAACTAGCTTTTAATATATATGTAAATGATTGATATACATATCTATACTTTATTATTTTTAATAGTGCATCATGTCCACTACACTTTTTAAAACTTACTTCACTTATAACTTTTTCATGGTTATCATCAAATTCTCTAATTTGATATCTAATTATATCTGATGAACTTTTAGATGCCTTATCTAGTATACTTAATGTATTAATTTCCAAATAATCATTAGGTTCAATAAACATTAAATATTCCCCATTACTATTATCTATTCCAATACTTTTTAAATTACTAGATTCGGTATCAATAACATTTATTTTATTTTTATATTTATTTAATTTTCTATCCAATAAGTTATCTTTAATATTCTTAACTACAATAATTTCATAATCTTTAAATGTTTGTTCAAATATACTAGATAAACATTTATCAATATATTCAAAACATTTATCTATAGTAATTATTAAACTAAATCGCATCATGTCTCACTTCCTACTATTAAAGTATAACAAAAAATACTAATTATGTAAAATTAAAAACAATAAAATATTATATTTTATTGTTTTAAAGCTTTTTTATATGTTATTTTTGCATATACAAATTCATATGTTGAAGAACATATTTGTCCTAAGATTGTACAAAAAGGTGTCGGTAAAAGTGAAATTATTGTTCTAATAATGTATGCAATTATTGTATTAAAAGTAGTTTTAATGTACGAATATTCAAGTTGTAAATAACAAATTTTTATATTTTTAAATGGACATAATATAAAGTCATATAAATGTAATAATATAAAAACTCCTACTATTGTTATACGTGGTTTATAGATAGGATACATTATAATACACATTAATATAATTAACATTATTAAAATAAATATATATCTTAAAGCATTATTAAAATGATATGTATAATCAAATTTTTTCTTTGCAATATCTATTTTCGCAACTGTTTTAATTGCTTCGCTCATATCCCATTGTATATCAGTTACTAATGTGGCGAAAGTTATAGCCGTAATATATTCATCTCCAAAAGAAAACGAATTGCTGAAACCAAATAAATATATTATGAAAAACATAATACTAACAGAACAAGAAACAGAATCATATTTAAAACAATTTTTAATATTTAATTTAAAATCTATTTTATTTATATATTTAAATAATAATATTAAATCAAATATTAATAATACTAATAAAGTTATTATTGATGCTATAAATTGATTTTTACTTATTAAAATTGTAATTATTAATACGAAAAAATTTATTATATTAAACAAGAACACAATTAAATTTGCTTCTTTATTTTGTTCTAAATAATAAACTTTTGTTACAATTAATTGTAATATAGTCTGCAATAGAATGTGTATAATTGAATAATTACAAAAAATAAAATATGTATCACTATTCATATTCATAAAATTAATATAATTATTTGAATTTATTAAAACTAAACCTAAAATAATAATACTTACTAACATACCAAAAAAATACCATTATCAGCTGCATTTTTATCGTTATCCCTATATACACATATATTTGCGCCAACACCAAATATTGAGGCAATAACTCCTGATAAACACTGTAACGGATATGTTAAAGAAAATACATTGATTAAACTCTTATCAATAATCATCCCTATTAAAAACCAAGACATTATTGAAGTATATGAAGTTATGAATATATTAAATCCAATTCTTAATAATCTTTTCATTGTGCTAAATATTCACCTCATACTTCTAAAGTAATATTTTAAAATAAAATATTAAACAATTCAATTAACAAACCAGAAAACACACCAATACTATACACTAATAATAATATTTTAATATTTTCTTTTATATTTTTATTAGATTTAAATAATATTAAAAATGCAATACCACTATTCGTTAATAATCCAGCAATTATAGATGAAAATGATATTATATCATGTAAATATAATTCTGTTAATAAAACACTAGACCCACAATTAGGTATCATACCTATAATACTAGCAATGAATGGAGAAAATATATTGTTTTTTAAAAATAACTTAGATAATATATCTTCATTTACATTAGTCATTAATAAATTTAAGATAAGTGTAATAACAAATATAAAAGTTATAATTTTAATTGTATGAATAACACTAGATTTTAATATATTATTTTTATTACAATGACAATGCTCATCATTACAAATATCATAATTTACTTTTAATTTTTTATTTTTCTTTCTTAATATAAAGTCTATCAAAAATCCCCAAAAAATACCAATAATTAATTTAACAATTAATATTTTTAATATGAGATTAATTCCTACGTTTTCAGATATTAAAATCGGTAACATTTCATCACTAGTAGTTAAATAAATTGATACGAGTGTACCTAAACTTATTATTCTAGTTATATATAAGTTTGTTGCCATTACAGAAAAACCACATTGAGGTATAATACCCAATACACCACCAATAAGTGGGCCTATCTTACCTGAATTACTTATAATATTCAAATTTTTTTTATTTAATTTATGTTCTATAATTTCTATTATTAAAAAAGCAATAAAAAGAAATGGAATAAGTTTTAAACTATCTATTAAAGAATCTTTTAATGCATCAAGTATCATATTTAATCACCATTAAATTGTAATATTTTTTTCTTTATAAACCCTTGTGGTTTAATAATTTTATCTTTATATGACGAACTTAATAATTTATTAGTATCCTCTTTAATGTCTTCCAATTGCTTTTTAACAATTTTTAAATATTTTGTATCAAATATAGATAGTAACTTTTCTAATTCTTTTTTATTAATAGAATATAATAAATTAAATTGTAAAAGATCAAAATATCTTTCAATTATTTCATTTTTATTAGTAATAGATATATCAATATTATCATTTTCAAGCCATTTATTTATTTCTTGTAAATCATCTATGCAAAAACCGTCATATAGTAGTTTATATATATATGGATAACTTATACCATCATATATAACTTTATTATTTTTTTTAACAGTATCTAATTCATCTATATTTTTCATAATTATTTCATTTTCTTTTCTTGATGAAATTTTAGTTTTATATATATTTTTAATATCTTCCATAAATTCATCATATTTATCATCATAAACGATACTATAAATTTCTATTTTATCATCGATCATAAGTTTTATTTTATCACTTTTCACATTATCACTCAAAAAAAAAAAAAAAAGAATTGTAGCTTTGTACAACAATTCTTCACTCATTTATTTTATGCTCTTGAAACATATTTACCATCTTTTGTAGAAATAATTATTTCTTCTCCCTCACTAATAAATAAAGGGACTCTAACAGTTAATCCTGTTTCAATAACTGCATCTTTAGTTGCGTTATTAGTAGTATTACCTTTAACAGCAGGTTCAGTACTTTTAATTATATAACTTACCTTGTCTGGTAAATTAATACCTATTAATTCACCTTCATAAAATACTAAATCCACATCCATATTTTCCTTTAAATATTTTGCTTCTTCTTCGATTTGTTTTCTATTTATTTCCATTTGTTCATAAGTATTCATATTCATAAAATGAAAAGTATCTCCATCAGAATATAAAAATTGAGTGTTTTGTTTTTCAACATGTGCTCTTTCAACTTTTACACCTGAATTAAATGAGTGTTCTACTGTTGCTCCTGTTCTTAAATTTTTAAGTTTAGCTTTAACAAATGCCGCACCTTTTCCAGGTTTAACATGTTGAAACTCAACAACAGTATATATATTGTTATCAACTTTAATTGTCATACCTGTCTTAAAGTCATTAACATTTATCATGTTTTAACCTCCCCTCGATTATTTTTTTTCTTTTTGTACTGTATGTTTTCTACAAAATTTACAATGTTTATTTAATTCTAAACGTTCAGCAGTATTCTTTTTATTTTTACTAACACGTTTTACTTCATTACCACATTCGCTACATTTTAATGTTACAAGTGATCTATTTATACCTTTTTTAGCCATGATTATCCCTCCTCTTAAGCAAAGTCTATAATATTATAACAAAAATTTTGAAAAATGCAAATAATTTTATAAAGAAATTTTTTCAATTTATGGTTGTTCTTCATCTGATACTATAATATAAGGATTCGTTATAGTTCCATCTCCAATTTCATATAAAACATCAGATTTTATATTTATTACAGGAAAAACATCTAATTCTTCATCAACATACCCATAATTTATTAAATCATTATTATACATATTTATATTACTTGCGCCGTAATTATCATAATCACTTGGAGACATTGTCCAATAATTAACACCTTTATTTAAATAGAAGTTTGAACTAGATATACCCGTACTATTACCAGCTAAAGCTATTTCATCTGCTGTTAACAGCCCAATCTTTAAATTATAGTCTCCACCATAATCTTTATCCGATTCAGGACATACTAATGTTGGAGTTCCACCATCTATTCTTGATGATGCACCGTATGTAATATTATCTTGATTAGATATTGATGTATCATTACAATATCTTGAATTAGCTATCAACCATCTAATAGTATAATTATTTTCAATATTTGAATTATACCAGTTTTCTAAATACTCATAAATTGTAGAAGTATTTAAAATATTAGTTCCGTTTGTATCAGTATCATTATAAGTATAGCCTACATACTTTTCATTTATGATGTTTGTATTAAATTTACTCTTACCAATAGATGCATCTGATACCAATCTTATAGTACCATCACCATTAACTCTAACAATTCTCCATAATAAATCCATATTTCCTAATTTAATATAATTATTATCTACATTACCACTAAAATAATATGTAGTACCATCACTATCAACACTTTCTAGCAAATTTGTATTATTATCTATTATTTTAGTAGCCAAAGTAGGTAACTTTTTATCATATCCTTCTACTCTTATTTTACCAGTAATGTTTGTATTTAAAAAGTGGTTTTGATTTTGCCATGAATCTTTTATATATACATATAATGTATATTCTTTATTAGTACTAGCTTGTTGCATATAATTATTTAATAAAACAACTTCATAAGTATTAGCATCATAATTAGCAAGTGTACCACCACCAATTTTTGTACTACCTTGATATAATGCATATCTTAAATTACCATCATTAAAAACAGTAGTAGTTGAAGAGTCAATATTTAAATCAATCAATTTAAATCTAAGATATATATCTTTAGAATAATTATTTTTTACAGTAAATGAATTTCCTGTTGAAAATTGTTCCACTTCATCATCGTTCATAGGTAATTGTAAATCAGAAGAATTAATACTCTCACCATCTACATATTCAATATCAACATTTTTAAGAGCCAAAAACTCATTTACATCACCTAAATTTGTGTTTATTAAATACGCGAAAGTAGTACCACTTAACAATACAAACAAGAAAATAATTCCAGTAATTAAATATTTTTTCTTATTTATATTTTGTTTTTTCTTCTTTTTTTTCATAGAAAGCACCTCTACTTTATATAAATAGTATAGCATTTATATTCAAAGTTGTAAATTAAATTTAAAATAAAGATGCATAAAACATAATATTTTACGCATCGCTATTTATTTTATAACAAGTTTATTATCTTCTATATCTATTATTATTGTTTGACCAAATTTTATTTTATCTTCTATTATAGCTTTAGCTAGCATAGTTTCAATTTCTTTTTGTACATATCTTTTAAGTGGTCTAGCACCATATATAGTATCACTACCATTTTCTATAATATAATTTTTAGCAATTTGAGTTAATTCAATTTTTAAATTTTTATTTTTTAACCTATCTTGTAAATCGTTAATCAATTTATCTAAGATAGATGTCATAACTTTTTTATCTAATGAATTAAATATTATAATCTCATCTATACGATTTATAAATTCTGGTCTAAAATTTTTTCTTAATTCATCCATGACCTTTTGATTATCATCACCATCTAATATATATTCACTACCTAAATTAGATGTCATTATAATTATAGTATTTTTAAAATCTACTGTTCTTCCTTGACCATCAGTAATACGACCATCATCTAATATTTGTAACAAAACATTGAAAATATCCCTATGGGCTTTTTCTATTTCATCAAATAATATTATACTATATGGATTACGTCTTACTGCTTCTGTTAGTTGACCACCTTCATCATATCCAACATATCCTGGAGGAGCACCAATAAGTCTAGCTACAGAATGAGATTCCATATATTCTGACATATCAATTCTTATCATATGTCTTTCATCATCAAATAATTCATAAGCTAAAGTTCTAGCTACTTCTGTTTTACCTACACCAGTAGGACCTAAAAATATAAATGAACCAATTGGTCTATTAGGATCCTTAATACCAGCACGAGCACGTATTATTGCATCACTAACTAAATGAATTGCATCATCTTGACCCATTACACGTTTTTTCATGTTATCTTCTAAATGCATAAGTTTTTCTTTTTCGCCTGATACAAGTTTCGCAACAGGAATAGATGTCCATTTAGATATTATAGACGCTATATCTTCTTCATCAACAATATCACTTATTAATTTATTTGCATCTTCTTTTTTTAGTTCATCCAATTCTTTTTGTAGTTTTGGTAACACACCATGTTTTAATCTAGCAATCGTTTCTAAATCATAATTATTCTCTGCTTGTTCAAGTAAAAAATTATTTTTTTCTATTTCACTTTTCTTATCTATAATAAGTTGATTTATTTTCTTTTCTTTTTCCCAAGCATCTCTATAATCTTTTTCTTCTGCCTTTAATTTTTCTAACTCCTTAGCTATCTCATCACGACGAGCTTTAGATAACTCATCTTTTTCTTTTTTTAATGCTTGCGCCTCAACTTCTAAAGTCATAATCTTACGTGTTAAATTATCTAAATCAGCAGGAACTGAATCTATTTGCACTTTAATAGTTGCACATGCTTCATCTATTAAATCGATAGCTTTATCGGGCAAGAATCTATCTGTTATGTATCTATCAGACATGGTTGCAGAAGCAACTAAAGCTCTATCCTTAATCGTTACACCATGATGCACTTCAAATCTTTTCTTAAGTCCCCTAAGAATTGTTATCGTATCTTCAACGGTTGGAGGATTTACAATTACTTTTTGAAAACGTCTTTCAAGCGCACTATCTTTTTCAATATACTTTCTATATTCGTTTAATGTTGTTGCTCCAATAGTATGTATTTGTCCACGAGCAAGTAAAGGTTTTAACATATTTGATGCATCATTCGCACCCTCACCACCTGCACCAACTATAGTATGTATCTCATCAATAAATAAAATTATTTCACCTTCACTTTTTTTAATTTCATTAAGTACGGCTTTTAATCTTTCTTCAAATTCACCACGATATTTTGCTCCAGCAATCAAACTTGTCATATCGAGTTCCCAAATAATTTTATTTTTTAAGCTATTAGGTACATCACCTTTAACTATACGTTGTGCAAGTCCTTCAACAATCGCAGTTTTACCAACACCTGCTTCACCAATTAACACAGGATTATTTTTTGTTTTACGTGATAATATTCTTGTTATATTTCTTATTTCTTCATCCCTACCAATTACAGGATCAACTTTACCTTTTTTTACTTCTTCTATTATATTTCTCCCATATTTTTCTAATGGGTTTTTAACTTCTTCTTCAAAAATATTCATCTCGTTATTCATATTTACATCCCCTTTCATATATGGTTTAACCCATACAATTATTATTATACTCACTTTTTAGCACTTGTCAAGAGCGAGTGCTAAAAAAAGAAATTAAATTAATTTAATTTCTCTACTAAGTTATTATAATAATTTGAATCTATAAAGTTTACATCAACATCAACGTTATTTACTATACCATCTAAAGCAACTTGCCTCATAACTGTGTTATCAACTACATCTTTATAATTTGTAGCAAAATCGTTTGCATGTGCTGCAGACGGATCAACTATCCAACAATTTTTTTGGTTAGTTGCATCTAATTTTGTATGATCTATTAACTCATTATATCCTGCTCTACTTAAATATGTATTAACTTCTATATTATTTTCATCTCTTACTTTATTCATTAAGTTATTTACTATTTTTGTTTGATGTTCAACCCCGCTATTTTGTGCATTAACCGCAACCCTTGTTGGAACTTCTCCACCATCTGAAAATATTGACTCTTCAACATCGATTGATAATGGTAAAACATTATATGTAGATGGTTCTATATGATCTAACGCATTTTTTATATATTTTGCTTCCATATCTACATCAATATCACTAGTTGCTTGTGAATAATAATAAAATCCATACGGTATTTTTTCATTTTCACAAACTCGAACCATATCTTTTACATTATTTAAACACTTATAATTGTCATCTGCAAGCTTTGCATTATCATGTAAAGAACTTGTATATGTTGCACCCAATTTAAATATAACAAATTTAGGTTTAGTCATCTGTGATAAGTCACGCCCTACATCAAATTTAACACTTCCATAATTAGAATTACTTGTAACTAATTTTTTAAAATCTTCCAAATTAGTATCATTTTTAACATCTATACCAAAATAGCCGGACAATGTCCCCTCTCCATCAAAATTCATCGTATTAGCCGTTCCTAAATTAATTTTATTTGCAGTTTTATTAATAAGATATTTACTTATTCTTCCACTATCTTCTTTAATATCAGTATTTAAATAACTAACTGCTTCTTGATATGTCATAGTACCAAGTAACGCATAAAAATAATTAGAATCATAATTATTTAACAACATATTACTTTTATATTTAGATATTATACTATTTAAGTTAAATGTTCCCTCATTATTAATTTTAGACATAATATTTTTACCATTATTAACTAATTCTAAATAGTCTTTATTATATAAATATGCAACTTTCATATATTCTTCTTTATCTCCACTAATATGACTTTCAAAATACTTAATATCGTAATTCATAAAGTAATTCATATATGTATCAAATTTTGCTTTATCATTTCCAGTTAAAGATTTATTAAACATATTCCTAGAAACATATTCCATCATCTCTTCTTTATTAGCATATTGTAATATACTAGCAATAGAATCCATATTACTACTAGATAATAATGAAAAATTTATAATACTGTTCAAATCCGCCATTAGCGTTGTAGGTTCTACTGTAATTAAATCATTTTTTTCTAGCATAGATATACATTGCATTAATGCATTTATTATATTTTCTACTTTTGTATTTAATTTGTTAATCATATCAACTGTAGTATTCAAAAGCCCTGCACCTTCAAAATCTGCCGGCACATTAAATGTGCAAGATGCAATAACATTATTTATATTACTTTTTAATGACATAACCTCACTTAAACTTGACATATATTTATTATAATCAAAATATATTTCCATGTTACCGTCTCCTTATTATTATATAATAATTATATAATAAATTATTAATATTGACAATAAAAAATAAATGAATGTATAGTAAATACATTCAAAAATGACACAACAATCGTTATATATATACTTTTATATCTAGTATTACTATGTATCTAAAAAATTATATATGATAATGAATTAATATTTCATCTATTAAATTTGCAGGATTATTAGGATTTTTAATTTTTATATTTTCAATTTGTAAAAAAGGATTTTCTTCTACTAATTTTTTATCCTTATCTTTTGGATTCTCTATATTCCACACACCTCTTATTCTTAAACTTGTTATTCCAAGTGGATCAACTCTTTTTAATTTGCCAATCTCATTCGTATGTATAAATTCTATACCATCAATCACTCCAACACCTATTTTAATTTTGTTCTTTATTCTGGTGAACTGCTATACAGTTTTTGTTTTGGATATGAACTATTTAGCATTAATGTATTAAATCCTTCAATTTTTTTACTTCAATTGCATCACCATCTTTAATAATCATATCTGGTGGATTACTAGTATTTCCTAAATATGAAAATACTTCACTATACTTTTCTAGTGCTTCTTTAACTAACATAAAATTTTAATAATTCATTAGATTTATATAATGTCATATTGTTCATTGCTTTTAAAAAATTACTCTTCATTATCTAAAACCTCCAAACTATTCTTTATTTGTTCTGCTACTGCTTTAGCAAGGTTAACAGAAACAGCATTACCAATCATTTTGTAAGCGGGTACTACATCATTGTAATAAAATACAAACTCATCTGGAAATGTTTGAATTCTTGCGCACTCTCTTACCGATAATTTTCTATATAAATTTTCTTTCCCTGGCTTAAAAATTCTTCTGTTTTTTTCCACCCGAATCATTTTAGGCGCTTGAGGATGAATTGGCGCATGTCTTCCAACAGCTTGAATTGTAAAGGAAGGCTCATTCCAATTTCTCACTCTATTTCTGGACATGTAAATTGTCGAAAACGAACCTACCATATATTCATGATTACTTATTTTACAATTTGAACCGTTAGTCTTGTTTTTTTTCGAGTGCTGGAATAGCACTATCCTTCAAATCATAAATTGCATCTTTTAATATAGGTTTATAATCACATGGTGTAGGGGACTCAAATTTTATATTTAAATCTTTTCTAAATCCAATAAAAAAAAACCTAATCTATCTTGAGGTACATTATAGTCGTTAGCATTTAATAATTTTATGTGCATTTCATAACCTGCTTCTTCAAATAATTTTATAAAATTATCTACAGCTTTTTGATGTCTTTTAGATAACATTCCTAATACATTTTCTGCAACAAAAAATTTTGGGCTTTTAGATTTTAAAATACGAATAAAATCATAAAATAATTGACCTCTAGAATCGTTTATTCCTTTTAACGAACCAGCTTCACTCCAACTTTGACAAGGAGGACCACCAATAATACCATCACAATCTGGCAATTCTTCTGGAATTATTTCTCTAATATCTCTATGATCTAACGGTGTTTTATGATTATTTTCATAAGTCTCCCATATTGATTTATCATATTCATTTGCATATATAATTTAAAATCCCGCTTTTTCAAAACCTAAATCTAAACCACCAGCGCCAGCAAATAAACTAAGTATTTTTAATTTTTTCTTTTTCATTTGTTAGACTTCTTTTTTAAGATAACTGTTAATTATTATATATATATTATACAATAATATTTCACTACTTCCTAGGAATAAGATTAAATTTCAAAAAAGATATGTAATCAAACATATCTCATTTTTTAATCAATTAATTATTTTACTTTAATAAATCAACATAATGTTTTTGTCTTATTAATCTTTTACTAATCTTCGGATAATTTTTAGATATCAAATATTCTTGATTATAGCAATTACATTTTACATTACGTCCACTATTTAAATAGTACGAATATCCCAAAATAAAATTATCAAGTACAATATCACATTTATCTTCACTAATAACTTTAGTTTTACATAAATTACTCATACTACTAGTAATAGAATTAAGAGAAGTATCCTCACTAAATAAAATAGTATCATCAGTATTTAATATATTTTGTATGCTTGTAATTACAGAATCTAATGAATATTTACTATTTATAGAATGCGCTAAATCTTTATCATACGCTGCGCCAAAATATCCTAATAAGTAAGAATATATTTCAAGTTTCAAATTGTCGATAATTTCTTTGTCCATTTTATCTTTTATAGCTTTTTTTAAATTTTTCAATTTAAATGTAATTTCATCAACCATAACCTCACCCCCAAATTTAAATAAAAACTCATTTAATGAGTTAAAATCATCATGGCGGAGAAAGAGGGATTTGAACCCTCGCACCAGTTTCCCAGTCTACACCCTTAGCAGGGGCGCCTCTTCAGCCTCTTGAGTATTTCTCCAAAGACATTTAATATTTTATCATAATAACGTTAAATACGCAATAGCTTTATTAAAATTAATTTATAATTATTTTATTTGAAAAAAACATATGTTTTTGATATAATTTAATTATATTTATTGGAGTGAGATATTTATATGATTAAAAAAATAAGTGTTTTTATATTAATCCTTTTGTTTATTCCTAATATGGTTTTAGCACATCCTGGGAAGACTAATGGTAGTGGTTGTCATTATTGTCGTACAAATTGTACAAAATGGGGTTTAAATGATAATGAATATCATTGTCATAGTGGTGATACATATACAAATTCAAAAGGTCAAACATATAATTCTAGTGGTAATTTAATTAGTAGCGCTACTAATCCTAGTACTGATAACATAGATAATTCTCCTCCCCAGCATCCAATTAAAAACAGTGAT
>CALVSV010000016.1 GCA_944359595.1 uncultured Bacilli bacterium | reverse complement strand
TCTTTCTGTGTTATAATCTATTTGACACATATTTTAACCTCCTTTTTGTTGTGATATTTATTATATAAGGTTAAAATCCCTGTGTCAACTTTATTTTTTTGCGTTGCAGTTCAAATTACAACTCGCAGCATAAAAATTTTTGAACTTTTATTTTTAAAACACTTGTATATTTAAGGAAAATATGATATTATTTTAGACGCATCTACATATGTATGTAGTGAGTGGGAGGCGCGGATAAGCTATTTGTACCACAACGAAAAAGAAGGGAGATGTTTTTCGTGGCAAAAAAAGAAATTACTAAAAAAATCAAATTACAAATTCCAGCAGGAAAAGCAACACCAGCTCCACCAGTAGGAACTGTATTGGGTCCAGCAGGAATTAATTTACAAGAATTTTGTACAAAATTTAACGATGCTAGTCGTGATAAAATGGGTGATGTACTACCAGTTGAAATCAATATTTATGATGATAGAACTTTTGATTTTGTACTTAAAACACCACCAGCAGCATTTTTACTTATGAAAGCTGCAGGTATTAAGAAGGGATCTAGTAAAGGTAGAAATGAAAAAGTAGCTACTATTACTGTGGATCAATTAAGACAAATTGCAGAAACAAAATTACCAGATTTAAATGCATATACTGTTGAAGAAGCTATGAAAATAGTAGCAGGTACAGCAAAAAATATGGGAATTGAAATAAAAGACTACGAAGCATAATAAAACATATAGGTTTAATACCTATGTGGGAGGAATAATCCGCATATACCACATAAGGAGGATAGAATATGAAAAAGCAAGGTAAAAAATATAATGAAGCCCTATCTAAAATAGAAAAAGGTAAATTATATACAGTTGAAGAAGCTATGAAACTAGTTAAAGAAACTAGTACATCTAAATTTGATGCAACTGTTGAAGTTGCAATAAAATTAAATTTAGATACTAAAAAATCTGATCAACAATTACGTGGCGCTATTGTATTACCAAATGGTACTGGTAAAAGCAAAAAAGTGCTAGTTGTTGCTAAAGGTGATAAAGCAAAAGAAGCAAAAGAAGCGGGTGCTGATTTTGTAGGAGATACAGATGTATTACAAAAAATAGAAAAAGAAAATTGGTTTGAATTTGATACTATTATAGCGACACCTGATATGATGGCACATTTAGGTAAATTAGGTAAAATATTAGGTCCTAAAGGACTTATGCCAAACCCAAAAACAGGAACTGTTACTATGGATGTAAAAAAAGCTGTTGAAGAAGCTCATATGGGTAAAGTTGAATATAGAACAGATAGTTATGGTAACGTTCATGGTATAATTGGGAAAGTATCATTTGATGAAAACAAATTAGTAGAAAATTTAAATACATTTGTTAGTACAATTATTAAAGTAAAACCATCTGTAGTAAAAGGAACATATATAAAGAACATAGCTGTTTCTACTACAATGGGACCAAGTATTAAAATTGATATAAATAGTTTTGACAAATAATAAAAACTATTATATAATAATTATGTGTAAGGAAGTACCGTAGACAGTAGGGGAGTAATCTTAATTATCCTACCGAGGTCTTAAAGATAAACTCTTTAGAACTCTTAGGTAATTCTTAAGAGTTTTATTTTACGGTATTACATAAAGTAAAGGAGGATACCATGGCAAATCAAAAAATATTGGATCAAAAACAAAAGATCGTTGATGAAATTGCTAATAACGTTAAAGAGTCAAATTCATTTGTGCTTTTCTACCATTCTGGATTATCTGTTGCAGATGAAACAGAACTTAGAAGAAAACTAAGAGAAAATGATTCTGAACTTAAAGTATATAAAAATACTTTAATGAAACGTGCATTAGATTCATTAAACATTAATTTTGATGAATATTTAGAAGGACCAAATGCTGTTGCATTTTCTAAAGATGCAATTGCTCCAATTAAAGTTTTAGCTGATTTTGCAAAAAATCATAAGGAACTAGAATTAAGAGTTGGATTAATTGATGGTGAAATTTCTAATTCAGAAAAATTAAATATGTTATCTACAATACCTTCAAGAGAAGGACTACTAACAATGCTTGCTGGTGGTATGATTGGTATTGTAAGAGATTTATCAATATGCTTAAATATGTATGCTGATAAATTAGAAAGTCAAGAAAATTAAATAAGGGAGGAAATAAATTATGGCTAAGTTAAATAAAGAAGAATTTATTAGTTCATTAAAAGAAATGACATTACTAGAAATTAAAGAATTAGTAGACGCAATGAAAGAAGAATTTGGTGTAGATCCATCAGCTCTTGCTGTTGCTGCTCCAGCAGCTGCTGCAGGTGATAGTAACGAAGGTCCATCAACTGCTACTGTTGTACTTACAAATTGTGGAGCTAACAAAATTCAAGTTATTAAAATAGTAAGAGAAATAACTGGATTAGGTTTAAAAGAAGCAAAAGATATTGCTGATAATGGTGGTAATGTTAAAGAAAATGCATCTATTGATGAAGCTAATGAAATTAAGGCTAAACTTGAAGAAGCCGGAGCTAGCGTTGAATTCAAATAATTTAAAGCTGGGGTTTTAAGCTCGTGTTTTTACACGGGCTTATAGTCGTTTTAGAAAGGTATAATAATGCAACATTATTTTACAAATAATACAAAACTTAAAAGCAATGAAAAAATAATAAAATTTAAATTAAATAACAAAGAATATAAATTTATGACTGATAATGGTGTATTTTCAAAAGACAATATAGATATAGGGACAACTGTGTTGTTATCGTCATTAAATTTTGAAAACATTAGCGGAAACGTGCTAGACATGGGTTGTGGTTATGGTACTATTGGTATAGTTATTGCTAAAAATTGCGATGCGAAAATAGACATGGTAGATATTAACGAACGTGCAATAAAATTAGCGAAAGAAAATATCGAATTAAATAAAGTATGTAATGCATACGTCTTTTTAAGCGATGCATACGAAAAAATAAATAAAAAATATGATTATATAATATCTAATCCTCCAATAAGAATTGGGAAAAATAATTTATATAATATATTAATTACTGCCAAAAATTATTTAAGAGAGAACGGAGAACTTATTATAGTTATTAATAAACATCAAGGCGCTAAAACATTAATAAAAGACATGAGTAAATATTATCTTGTTTCTATAATAGAAAAAAAACATGATTTTTTTGTAATTAGTTTGAAAAATAATTGACAAATTGAAATATCTCTGATAATATTATAAATTAGCGACATATTCTTTTTTAATAAGTCTATGTTCTTTGTTAATAATTTATATTTTATAGTTATAGGGGTGAATTAAGTGGCATATAAAATTAAAAAAATTAATAATCATAGAGAAAGAAGAAATTTCTCAAGTATTGAAAACACTTATGAACTTCAAGATTTGCTTGAAATTCAAAAAAAATCATATCAAGAGTTCTTAACTAATGGTATTGATGAAGTATTTAAAGATTTGTTTCCTATAGAAAATAATTCTGGAGGAATCAGATTAGACTTTGTTTCATATCAATTTGATGAACCTAGATACACAATAAAAGAGGCAAAATATAGAGAAACTACATATGCAGCACCTTTAAAAGTACAAGCGCGTTTATACAATAATGAAACCGGAGAAGTTAAAGAACAAGAAATATTTTTAGGTGAAATGCCTATTATGACTGATGCGGGAACATTTATTATAAATGGTGCAGAAAGAGTAATTGTATCCCAATTAGTTCGTTCACCTAGTGTTTATTATTCAAAAGAAATGGATAAAAATGGGCGTACTGTGTATACTTCTCAAATAATCCCTACACGTGGTACATGGTTAGAGTTTGAAATAGATGCTAGAGATGTAATATATGTGCGAATTGATAGAACTAGAAAAGTGCCTTTAACTACACTTTTGCGTGCATTTGGTTTATCTTCATCTGAAGAAATTGAAAATGTATTTAAAGATAACAAATATATATTAAATACATTAAATAAAGATACTTCGCAAAATACTGACGAAGCATTAATTGAAATATATGAAAAGCTAAGACCAGGAGAACCTGCAACTTTAGATAGTTCAAAAAACCAATTAATTACTAGATTCTTTGATGAATTTAGATACGATTTAGCTAAAGTTGGTAGATATAAATTCAATAAAAAATTAGGCGTTTGTGATAGACTTCTTAACAATATAATTGCAGAAGATATTATTGTAGATGGTGAAGTTGTAGTTGAAAGTGGTACACTAATAACTAAAGATATTCTTGAAAAAATTAAACCTATTTTGAATAGTGGATATGGTACACACGAAGTTTTAATTAATCATGATTTAGATGAATACAATATTGTGCAAGAAATTAAAGTATTTATGCCTTATAATAAAGAAAAAGTTACATCTATTATTGGTAATGATCCATCATTAACAATTAAAAGATTGACTATATCAGATTTTTATGCAGCTACTTCATATTATTTAAATTTATTAGATGGCATTGGACATACTGACGAAATAGATCATTTAGGTAACAGAAGAGTTAGACAAGTTGGTGAGCTATTACAAAATCAATTTAGAATTGGTATAGCGCGTATGGAAAGAGTAATTAGAGAAAGAATGACAACACAAGAAATAGATACTATTACTCCTAAAACACTTATAAATATACGTCCTGTTACTGCTGCAATAAAAGAATTTTTTGGTAGTAGTCAATTGTCTCAATTTATGGATCAACAAAATCCAATTGCAGAACTTACTAACAAAAGACGTTTATCTGCTCTAGGACCTGGCGGGTTATCAAGAGATAGAGCTGGTATGGAAGTTCGTGACGTTAACTCTAGCCATTATGGTAGAATTTGTCCGATTGAATCACCAGAAGGACCAAATATCGGGTTAATTACATCTTTAGCAAGTTATGCTAAAATTGATGAATATGGATTTATTATGACACCATATCGTAAAGTTGAAAATGGTATAATAACTGATCAAGTTGATTACTTAACTGCAGACGAAGAAAAAGATTTTTATATTTCACAAGCAACAATAAATATTAAAAATAAAAAGATACTTGACGAAGTAGTTACAGCTCGTTATATGGAAGAAAATATAATGATAAATAAAGATAAAATTGATTATATTGATGTCTCACCACAACAAGTTGTATCTATTACAACAAGTTGTATACCATTTCTAGAACATGATGATGCAACTCGTGCTTTAATGGGTGCTAACATGCAACGTCAAGCAGTTCCTCTACTTAAAACTGAAGCGCCATTTGTTGGTACAGGTGTTGAATATATAGCAGCTAAAGATTCTGGTGCTGTAGTTGTTGCAAAAGCTGATGGTATTGTTGAGTACGTTGATGGTAGAAAAATTGTTATTAAAAATGCTAAGGGGAAAGATACATATTATTTAACTACATTTGAAGGGTCAAACCAAGGCACATGTTATCATCAAAGACCATTTGTAAAAGTTGGCGACAAAGTAAAACGCGGAGAAACAATTGCAGATGGACCTAGTACTGACAAAGGTGAATTAGCACTAGGTAAAAACGTTGTAGTTGCATTTATGACATTTAATGGTTACAACTATGAAGATGCAGTAATAATGAACGAAAGATTAGTTAAAGATGATGTATATACATCAATACACATTGAAGATTATGAAACACAATGTCGTGAAACAAAATTAGGTCCTGAAGAAATTACTCGTGATATACCAAATATTGGGGAAGATGCTAGACGCAATTTAGACTCAGAAGGTATTGTAAGAATTGGTACTGAAGTCCATGAAGGTGATATATTAGTTGGTAAAGTAACACCTAAAGGAATGAGTGAATTAACTAGCGAAGAAAAATTATTGCATGCTATATTTGGTGAAAAAACTCGTGAGGTAAGAGATACATCTTTACGTGTGCCACATGGTGGTGATGGTATAGTTCATGACGTAAAAGTTTATACAAGAAAAGATAACGACGAACTGCCTGCTGGTGTATCAAAAGTCGTAAGAGTTTATATAGTACAAAAAAGAAAGATACAAGTTGGGGATAAAATGAGTGGACGTCACGGTAATAAAGGGGTTATATCTTTAATATTACCAGAAGAAGATATGCCATATTTACCAGATGGTACTCCAGTTGATATTATGCTAAATCCTCAAGGTGTTCCATCTCGTATGAATATTGGACAAATTTTGGAATTACATTTAGGTATGGCTGCTAAAAAATTAAATTGTTATGTTGCTACTCCTGTATTTGATGGTGCAAAAACTGACGATATAGACAAGATGATGAAAGAAGCAGGAATTGATGATGACTATAAAACAGTATTGTATGATGGTAGAACTGGTGAACCATTTGATAATAGAATAAGTGTTGGGGTAATGTACATGATAAAACTTGCACACATGGTTGATGATAAATTACATGGACGTTCTACTGGACCATATTCATTAGTAACACAACAACCATTAGGTGGTAAAGCACAATTTGGTGGTCAAAGATTTGGTGAAATGGAAGTTTGGGCTTTATATGCTTATGGTGCAGCACATACACTACAAGAAATGATGACTGTAAAATCAGATGATGTAGTTGGGCGTGTAAAAGTATATGAATCAATTGTTAAAGGACATACAGTAGAACAAGCCGGAATTCCAGAATCATTTAGAGTGTTGATCAAAGAATTTCAAGCGTTAGGCTTAAATATGTCAATAATTAATGATAATAATATAGAAATTGGATTAAAACAATTAGAAGAAATAGAGGATAATGATGATTCATCACTAACAATGGATGATATGGATGATTCCGAATTAAAAGAAAAGTTAGCATTAATTGATAGAATCGCTATTGAAAATAAAAAAGATAAAGATTTAGATGATAATGAAGATATTGATAGCGATGAAGAATATGTTGATGATGATGATGAAGAATTTGATGATAGTGATATAGATATAGAAGGGAGTGATTTTTAATGATAGGTGTTAATAATTTTGAAGCATTAAAAATCTCTCTTGCATCTCCTGAAGATATACGTAGTTGGTCATATGGAGAAGTAAAAAAACCAGAAACTATAAACTATAGAACATTAAGACCAGAACGTGATGGGTTATTTTGTGAAAAAATATTTGGACCTACAAGAGATTTTGAATGTGCTTGTGGAAAATACAAAAAATTAAGATATAAAGGAATAGTATGCGATAGATGTGGGGTTGAAGTTACAAAATCTAAAGTAAGACGTGAGAGAATGGGTCACATTGAACTTGCTACTCCTGTATCTCATATTTGGTATTTTAAAGGTGTTCCATCACGTATGGGATTAGTACTTGATATGTCACCTCGTGATTTAGAGGAAGTGCTATACTTTGTTTCATATGTAGTAATTAATCCTGGTAATGCACCGTTAGAAAAAAAACAAACATTATCAGATAAAGAATATAGAGCTTACTATGAAAAATATGGCAATGGTTTTGAAGTTGGAATGGGTGCTGAAGCAATAAAAAAATTGTTGCAAGAAGTTGACGTAAAAAAAGAACTAGACGAAATAAGAGAAGAATTAAAAGATTCACAAGGGCAAAAAAGAATTAGACTAACTAAACGTCTTGATGTACTTGATGCTTTTTATCAATCTGGTAATAAACCTGAATGGATGATTTTAGACGTTCTTCCCGTTATACCTCCAGAACTTAGACCAATGATTCAATTAGATGGTGGAAGATTTGCTACTAGTGATTTAAATGATTTATATAGACGAATAATAAATAGAAATAATAGATTAAAAAGATTAATAGAATTAGGTGCACCATCAATAATTATCCAAAACGAAAAACGTATGCTACAAGAAGCAGTGGATGCATTGTTTGATAATGGAAGACGTGGTAGAAACGTTACTGGTGCTGGAAACAGACCATTAAAATCATTATCTAGTATGTTAAAAGGTAAACAAGGAAGATTTAGACAAAATTTACTTGGTAAACGTGTAGATTATTCTGGTCGTAGTGTAATTGTTGTTGGTCCATCATTAAAAATGTATCAATGTGGTATTCCTAAAGATATGGCATTAGAATTGTTTAAACCACATGTAATTAATGGATTAGTTTCAAAAGAGATAGCTACAAATATTAAAACAGCAAAAAAAATGATAGAAAATAAAGATGAAAAAGTATGGAATATTGTTGAAGAAGTAATTAAAGAGCATCCTGTATTATTAAACCGTGCTCCTACATTACATAGATTAGGTATTCAAGCTTTTGAACCTGTTTTAATTGGTGGTAAAGCTATAAGGCTTCATCCTTTAATAACACCTGGATTTAATGCAGACTTTGATGGAGATCAAATGGCTGTACACGTGCCTTTATCAAATGAGGCACAAGCTGAAGCTAGATTGCTTATGCTTGGTTCAAATAATATTCTTAATCCTAAAGATGGAAAACCGATTGTTACACCTACACAAGATATGATACTTGGTAATTATTATTTAAGTATTGAAAAGCCGGGTCTTCCTGGTGAAGGTAGAATATTTAAAGATACAAACGAAGCTATTATGGCATACGAAAGACGTGAAATATCACTGCATGCTCGTATAGCGTTACCAGTTAATTCATTTAAACATAAAGTGTTTATTGATTCACAAAAAGGTAAATATCTTGTAACTACTGCTGGTAAACTAATATTTAATGAAATTTTACCTGATTCATTTGCATATATAAATGAACCTAGTGCTGAAAATATTGAAAGAGTTACGCCAAATAAATTCTTTATAGAAAAAGGCGCTAATATACCAGAAGAAATTGCTAAAATGCCAATTGTAAAACCATTTATTAAATCAACACTTGAAGACATTATTGCTCAAATATATAAAAGATATAAAACTACTGAAACATCTGTAATGCTTGATAAATTAAAAGATCAAGGTTTTAAATATTCAACAAAAGCTGGTGTATCTATTGCAGTAACAGATATTGTAAGTAGTAAAAAGAAAAAACAAGTTATTGAAGACGGTAATACAATGGTAAATAAAATAAATAAGCAATATCAAAGAGGTTTAATAACTGAAGACGAAAGATTTAATAAAGTAATTGCTACATGGAACGATGCAAAGAAAATTGTTTCTGATGAACTTGAAGAAATTGCTAAAGATCCATCAAACGTTGATAATCCAATATTTATGATGATGAACTCTAAGGCTCGTGGTAACATTTCAAACTTTACTCAATTAGCTGGTATGAGAGGATTAATGCAAAAACCAAATGGACAACCTGTAGAAATTCCTGTTAAATCATCATTTAGAGAAGGGTTATCAGTATCAGAATTCTTCTTATCTACTCACGGTGCAAGAAAAGGTAGTGCCGACACTGCATTAAGAACAGCAGACTCTGGATACTTAACTAGACGTTTAGTTGATGTTGCACAAGATGTAATTATTAAAGAAGAAGATTGTGGAACAATTCAAGGGCAAGTAGTAAGTGAATTCATTGATGAAAAAGCAAATACCGTAATCGAAAGTTTATATGACAGAATTGTTGGACGATTTACTAATAAAAAAGTAATTAATCCTGAAACAAAAGAAACAATTATTGATAAGAATGAGTATATAACTGAAAATATTGCTGAAAAAATAGTTAATGCTGGAATTAAATCAGTCGAAATAAGAACTGCGTTAACTTGTAAAACACATAATGGTTTATGTAAACATTGTTATGGTAAAAATTTAGCAACAGGATTACTTGTAGAAGTTGGAGAAGCAGTAGGAATTATGGCTGCACAATCAATCGGTGAACCTGGTACACAACTTACTATGCGTACATTCCATACTGGAGGAGTTGCTGGAGACGATATTACACAAGGTCTTCCACGTGTTCAAGAGTTATTCGAAGCAAGAAACCCAAAAAGTAAAGCAACTATTGCTGAAATTGATGGTAAAATTAGTAAAATCGAAGAAGTTAATAGCAAGTTTAAAATATATATTAAAAACGATGTTGAAACACGTGAACATACTACGAATTATGGAGCTAAATTAAAAGTTTCTAAAGGTGATATTGTTAGTGCAGGTGAAAGTCTTACAGAAGGTTCAGTTAATCCAAAGGAATTACTTGCAGTAACAGATCCAATTACTGTACAAGAATATATCTTAAAAGAAATACAAAAAGTATATCGTTCACAAGGTGTTGATATAAGTGATAAGCATATCGAAATTATCGCTAAAAGAATGATTTCTAAAATAAGAATAAGTGATGGTGGAGATACAGAAATATTACCTGGATCATTAATATCAATTACTGAATTTACTGAAGCTAATAAGAAAGTTATTGTTCAAGGCAAAAAGCCAGCGATTGGTCGACCAATATTATTAGGTATTACTAAAGCAAGTCTTGAAACAGATTCATATTTATCTGCTGCTTCATTCCAAGAAACAACAAGAATTTTAACTGATGCAGCTATCCGTGGTAAAGTTGATTATTTACAAGGACTTAAGGAAAACGTAATTATTGGTAAATTAATTCCTGCCGGTACTGGTGCTAAACAATATCAAAATATAAATTATCATTTAGCAACAAATATTACAGATGATGATCCTGCCGAAGTTTTAGAAAATAATTTGCTAGCTGATGATGAGACAGATGAAATTCACGCTATAGTGGATGATGAAAATTAACAAAGTCATTTAAGACTTTGTTTTTTGTGTATAATCATATTGTATAAAATAGTGTATATTTGATATAATTAAAATATAATTTTTTAGTGAGGTGGTAAATATGGCTGAAAATAATACTATTCATGATGTTCAATTTGAAATAAAATGGGAAGGCAAGCCTTCTGGTTTGATACAAAGATTCTTAACAAAAATACATTTAAATTTTACTACGTACCAAATTACAAAAGATGAACTTATAATAAAAAAAGGATTTTTTAGACAAAATACTAATACAGTTGAATTATATATGTTAAAAGACCCAGATATGACAATTAGCTTATATCAGAAATTATTAAAGATTGGTACTGTTTCTGTTATGGTTGATAGTAAGGGTAATAGTACTAGAGCTGGACAAAGAATCTATTTAAAAAATATATATAATTGTGAGAAAGTAAGAAAATTATTAAGAGATCTAATTGAAGATGATGTAATGGAAAGAAGAATAACGTATTTTGATAGTGTATAAATGTTTTAAATATAACGTTTAAAAATATATTTAAAAAAATTTTTTAAAATGTTATAATGGAAAGTGAGCAAAAGGGAAGTGATGTTCGTGGAAATAATACGCGCAATGAATGTCGAAAAACAGTATAAAAATGGAGTTACTGCTTTATATAATATAAATTTAAGTATTAATAAGGGCGAATTTGTCTTTGTTATTGGTGCTTCAGGATCGGGTAAATCTACTTTAATAAAAATGATGTATAGAGAAGAAAAACCAACAAGTGGACAAATAATTGTTGGAGGAATTAATGTAGGAAAACTTCGTAATGGGAAAGTTTATAAGTTAAGAAGAAAAATAGGTGTTGTTTTTCAAGACTATAAGTTATTACCAAAACTTAATGTATATGAAAATGTTGCATTTGCTTTAGAAGTAATTGGTATGCAAAAATCTGAAATAAGAAATAGAGTAATTAAAGTACTAAAGTTAGTTGGCTTAAAAGAAAAAGTCAAGTCGTATCCTGATCAATTATCAGGTGGTGAACAACAAAGAGTAGTTATTGCTCGTGCAATAGTAAACGATCCAAAAATATTAATTTGTGATGAACCAACGGGTAATTTAGATCCTAAAACAAGTTTAGAAATTATGAAAGTTTTGAATAATGTAAATCGAAAACTAGGTACTACAATAGTTATGGCTACACATGATCGCGAAATAGTCGAAAAGATGAAGAAAAGGGTTATTTATATAGATAAAGGACACATAGTTAAAGATTATATAGAAGGGACGTTTAAAAATGAAAGCATTTAGAATGTTGCCAAGGTATATTAGAGATGCATTTAAAAGTGTATTCAGAAACTTTAGTTTAAGTATTGCATCGATTTCATGTATTATTGTTACATTAATTCTTGTGTCAATATCTATTATGTTAACAACCAATGTTAATAAAGCAACAACTGCAATTGAAGATGACGTTACTATTGTTTCATTTGTAGATAGTGATTTAACTTATGATGAATTAAAATCTTTGGCAAATGAAGTAAAAAAAATGGAAAATATTGAAAGTGTAGAAATTATTACTAAGCAAGATAAAAAGGAAGAGTTAGCTAAAGAAAGTAAAACATATGAAAATATTGTTAGTACTTGGAGTGATGATAACAATCCACTTCATAATGAATTGTTTGTAAAAGTTATTGATATAGAAAAAATAAATGATACAGCAAAACAAATAGAAAAAATGCCTTCGATAGAAGAAGTAAAATACGGTGAAGGTATGGTTGAAAAAATGGTTACTATATTTAAAGGTATACAAAATGGAATGATAATAATCGTTGCTGGATTAATAGTTGTTACTGCATTTTTAATTGCCAATACTATTAAACTTACAATTTTTTCAAGAAAAAGAGAAATTGAAATAATGAGATTGGTAGGAGCAAGTAATACGACAATTAGATTTCCATTTGTTGTTGAAGGATTTATATTAGGACTTATTGGTTCAATAATTCCAATAATAATAACTATATATGGATATAATTCTTTATATAAATATTTTGATGGTCATTTATTTACGCCAATATTTAAATTAATGAAACCATTTCCATATGTTTATAGTGTTTGTGGCGTATTAATACTTATAGGAGTGTGTGTTGGTATGATTGGTAGTTATAGAGCTGTTAGAAAGTATTTGAAAATATAATGTATAAAAAAATTATAATAATAATTTTTGTATTTATAATTTGTATAACTACTACATTTATACCAACAAAAACACATGCCAAAACACTAGGACAATTAAAAAATGAGTTGGCACAAGCACAAAAAGAATATGAAGAAAATCAAAATCAAAAAGAAAATCTTCAAAATAATATTGATTATTCTAATAAAGAGATTAAAAGTTCTCAACAAGCTATAGATCAAGCACAAAAAGATATAACAGCTGCTGGACAAAAAATTCAAGATTTAAATGTTGAGATTGAAGAAAAACAAGCTCAAATTAAAGAACTTATGAAGGCAGTTCAACTTACTGATGGTGATATTGCATATTTAGATTATATATTTGGGTCTGAAAGTATGACAGATCTTATACATAGAACGACTATTGCTGAAGAGATAAGTGAATATAATGATAAATTGATAGATGACATGAATGAAACAGTCGAAGAAAGTAAAGAATTACAAGAAGAGTTAGAAAAAAAACAAATAGTATTAGAAGAAAAAATTAAGGAATATGAAAAGAAAATAGAATCTTATGGAGCATCTCTTAGTAGTATATCCGAAGTTCAAGTTGATAAAGAAGTAGAAATTAAACAATTAAAAGAAACAGTAAATTATTATTCTAAAATATGTAAAAGTGATTCACAAGATATTACTTCTTGCTTAAGTAATCAATTACCATATGATACAGTATTTTATAGACCTACTGATTATGGATATGTATCTAGCGAATATGGATATAGAAACATTGCATTATATGGATATACAAAGATGCATTATGCAACTGATATAGGAGTTGGTGTATCATCCACTAGATATGTTTATGCATCAGCTGCAGGTAAAGTTGTTGGTGTAGAAAACAGCAATTCCAATAGTTGTGGTGGAAACTATGTAATTATTCAACATAATATAAGTGGAAAATATTATACAACTGCGTATGCACATATGAAAAGTGTATCAGTAAGCGTTGGTCAATCTGTAACTAAAGATACAATGCTTGGGGTTGTTGGTGGAAATCGATATGGAAATCCCGGATATACACCATGGGATAAATGTTCGACTGGACAACATATACATTTTATGATGTCTAATGGATTGAACAATTCATATTCACAAGTTCAAAATAAATCATTTGATCCTAGAACTCTCGTAAATTTTCCACCAGTTGGAAGTTATAGATATTTTAATGATAGAACTACTAGATATTAATTAATATTACTAATAATTATATTTACGTGTAATTATTAGTATTTTTATATAATTTAATTTGAATATTGTAAATATATGTCAAATATGATATTATTTAAATATAGAAATCATATGGTAATAACATTTGTTTTTAGCATATGATTAAAATAGAGGAGTGAAAAAATGAACGATAATTTAGATACTATTTTAGATAGTACCCCAAAGAAAAAAAGTAGTGGGACAAAAATAATTGTATGCATCGTATTAATTATACTTGTAATTAGCTTAATGGCATATGTTGCGATTAATGTGTTTTTTGCAAGACCCAAAACATATTTTATAAATACAATTAACACTTTATATGAAAAAAGTAGAAGTTTAACAATTGATGGTGATACAAGATATTTAAATGAACCTGTAATGTATAGTGGTGAAATGTCAATTAATTCAAATCTTGCTGATATAAGTCAATTTAATAATTATAAACTAAAGTACAAGATTGGTATGGATTATAAAAATAAAAAAGCATTATTAGAAGGTGTGCTTAATGATACTCAAAAAGATGTAATTGATATTAGTTCGTTAATTGATGATAAGGCTATGTATTTAAAATCAAATACATTGTTTGAAGAAATACTGATGAATAATGAAGCAACGTTTAATGATTTCCTACAAGCTGAAACAGAAATATCTGATGAAGACTTTGATTATATATTAAAAATACTAAAAGATTCAATTATTAATTCTTTTGCAGATAATGATTTTACAAAAGAAAAAGTAAAAATTAATTTAGATGGTAAAGATACAAACGTATATAAGATGAGCTATATTTATAATCAAGAAAAAATACAAAAAATTGTAAGCAATATGAAATCGGCAATTTTAAATGATACTAAAGCTATGTCAATTGTTGCAAAAATGTCTGGTGTAAGTGAAGATGAACTTAAAACAATATTAAACGAAGAATATACACCAACTAATTCTAATGCATTAATAATCAATTTATATACCAAGGGAAATAAAGTTGTAAAATATGAATTAGTTGATAATAATAATAGTGATAATAATATGAGTATGACAGTAAAAGATAATGTCTACAATATAATATATTCTATTTCAACTAATGTAATTTCTATTAACATAAAAAATAGCGATGATAAAGTTGAAATCGCATATAGTTATACAGTAAATTCAGAAGAAATTATAGGTGGTAGCATAAATATAGAAACAACTAAGGAATCAAATGATAAGTCTACAAGCAAAATGATTATACAAATAAATGTTAATAACAATGGCGAAAAAGAATCTATTGAAATAACAAATAATGTAACTGAAGAGTATGTAGATAATCTAGAAATATTCGATACTTCAAATGCTGTTGATTATAATACATTATCAGATTCATTTTATACTGAACTTTACAACAATTTAAATACAGCTTTGTTAGGCACTCCATTCGAATCAATTACTAATAGTTATAACAATAGCTATTCAAATAGTTATAACAACAGTTATTCAAATAGTTATGATAATTATGATTATTATTACAATAATGATTACTCAAGTTATTATGATTATTCTATGTAATATAAATTTTTAAAAAATCTTGTATTTGCTTAGTTTATTTAATATATAATAACTACTATATCCATTGATACAGTAGTTATTATTATTTGAATAACTATTTTTAGTTTATTTTATATTACTTTGCTTCTTTGTCATTATAATTTTGAAATTTTATTCATTTTCTGGTTTATATAATTTAAAAACTCTGATCGCTCCTCAGTGTTACCATATCTCTTAAGTAACCTTTATAGTATTATATTTTACAATAGGACATTTTAACTTAAAAATCACAATTTTCCATACTTCAACCAAAACTGATAAAGAAAAAATATTATTCAATATTTAAATTGAATTTTAGGTGAATTCTAATGGTAAATAAAACTATTTATTATTTGTTTTTATGTGAAAAAAAAATAAAAAAATCAACTTTTCTATTGACATATATAATATTTATGATATAATTTTAAA
>CALVSV010000015.1 GCA_944359595.1 uncultured Bacilli bacterium | reverse complement strand
TGCTCCTATTAATAGTGCGATAACAGCTATTACTGCGATAACTATAATTATTGTTTGTTTTTTGTTTTTCTTCTCTTCCATTATTAAAACTCCTTTACTATTTATAAAACAAGTAAAGGTTTTTATAAAGTTCAACTCCCCCCGAACATATGTTTGCGTCCGGGAGGGCTTGTTTTATAATTTTTGGTACAGCTGTACCTTACAGTTAAATATTAACATTTTTATACATTTAGTTCAATAGTTATATTTAATTTTTTACAATATTTTTAAGTCTATTAATTACTTTTTTTTCTATTCTAGAAATATATGATTGGCTGATTCCTAAAAATTGTGCTACTTCCTTTTGTGTCATTTCTTTTGTACCACCTAATCCATATCTTAACATCATAATCTTTTTATCTCTGTCATTTAATTTAGCTAATTCATTTCTTACTATATGTCTATTGACCTTTTCATCAAGTGGTTTAGTAACAATATCAGCATCAGTTCCTAATACATCTTCTAAATGAAGTTCATTACCCTCGCTATCGTAACTTAGTGAATCTTCAAAACTAACTTCACTTTTCTTTCTTTTATTTTTTCTTAAATACATTAATATTTCATTATCTATACAGCGTGATGCATAAGTTGCCAACTTAATATTTTTATCATGTTTATAAGTATCTATTCCCTTTATAAGTCCAATGCTACCAATACTTACTAAATCTTCTAAATCTACTTTTGTGTTTTCATACTTTTTAGCTAAGAATACTACTAATCTTAAATTATGTTCAATTAATTTTTCTTTTGCCTCAATATTACCGTTTTCTTTTTCAATAATCAATTTATATTCCTCTTCTTTAGGTAGTGGTGGTGGTAGTGCATCACTACTACCTAAGAAAAACAAATCATTTTTTTTAATAAATATTTTATTTATTAACTTTTTTATTTTTTCTAACATATTATCCCTCCAATATAGCTTCATGCATAATTGCATCTACTCCATCTAACATTATTTTTTCGTTACTTATTCCAATAAGTAAGTTGGTTCGATACCCAATACCATGTATATATATTTTATTGGGTACAATACATTTTAATAATCCGTGCATATTAATAGATGAATATGGTACATATATATATTTGTCATAAATAATATTTTTACCATCTATTAATAATATTGGTCTTTTCATATATGGATCATATAATTTGTTTCCTGTATCTAAAAATGAATTAAATTTTAATATATTCCCATTTTTTAAATATATATCTATTTTATAATATTTAGAATATGTATTCTTTAAATATAGTGATTGTCTTATATATAATGTTAAAATTATAGGTGATAATACTATTAATACAATATAATTAACACTTAATCCATTATGATAAAATACTATTCCTTCACTCTTATAACTAAATTCTATATTAAGATAATATAAAAAACCGCCAAGTATAATACTACTTACATATAAATACAATATATTTCTTACCATATATTTTATATCTTTATATCCAAAACTAATTAATAACATTACTAAACTTATTATAAATTTTAATATAAAAAGAGTAATTGAATTTATATTTATAAATAGTAAAAATATACTACTTGCTCCAAATAACGCGCCTAATATAAGTCTTATGATACGTACATTTCTTTTTAAAATTATACTAACAGTAAATAAAAGCAATAAATCCATAAAAAAATTAAGTAATAATATTAAGTCTAAATATATTTTCATAATTTTATCACCAAATATAGTATAAAAAAAAGACAAAGCTTATTTTGTCTTTTTTAGTAGATTTTATATGTTTTAATCAATTTTTTTATATCATTTAATGAAGATTTTTCTTTTGTATTTATTTTAGATTTATATATTATATCGTTTGAATTAATATTTCTATTATAATTAAAATCATATATTGTATCATTTTCATATATTTCATAACCTAAAGATTTTATTTTTTTACCATAGTCTTTATATAGTATTTTACTAATCTTATCTTTTTTAAATATTTCTACTTTATCTAAAGTTTCATAAAATCTTAGAGCCTTTTTTAATTCATCGAATGGTATAACTTCATCTATATTTTTAAATGGCAAGTTATATATATACGCATAATAACCTGTTTCCTTATTTTTTTCTTTAAAGTTATATATATTATATACTAGTCCATTTAAAATATCTACACATACATCATCATAAATAACACCAACTCTACCACCAGATGTAGCAGTAACGCTATGTTCATTTTGACTATATTTTACCGGGTTAAACATACATATATTTCTAACATCTACATAATTTGTAGTATCTTTCATTTTAAATTCACCTCTCGTGTATATATTATACAGTAATATTTTATATAATGCAAAGAAAAATAAAAAGAATGTTAAAAAACATTCTATATTAACATTAACACTATTAAAGTTATTAAAATAATAACTAATAATTGTAGTACTAATTTCCAAATATATTTAAACCATTCTTTGTAAGATATTTTGAAATAGCAAAGCAATACTATTAATAGTGACGATGTTGGAACTATAAATTGAACTAATCCATATATAGCTTGATATAATAGCGCAAGTGTAGATGCAACTGAGCTATCATTTATTAAAGCGTTTGATATTGCCATTGAATTTTGTGCAACATACATCATGTCGATATTGATTACTGATGAAAGTGCTGCTACTACAGAACTTGTTACTATATTGAATGAATTACCAAAGTAATCAATTATTGTTGTAAACACTGGAACATAATAATTTAGAACAAATAATGTATAAGCTAATATTATTAAGAATGCAGGTTTAACAAATTTTTTAAATCCTTCAACAAATGATTTAGCAATATCTTTAAATTTTACTTTATATATTAATCCAATTACAAATGATGCAATAACCAATATAATTGAAATATCTATATAATCCCAACTACCTAATGCATTAATTCCATATTGAGTATAATATCCTATTACCATAGGTTTACCTAATACATCCATAAGTACAGGTAATTCACTTACTTTATTATGAAAATTAGTAAATAAATCTATTCCAAATGCAGTTGACCATGAAAATGTTGAAATTAATGTTAAAACTAATATCAAGCATAATATGATAACCATTGGTAATGCTTTCCTTTTAGATTTTGTTTCTACTTCTTCATAAAGCATATCATCTGCTTCTGTCTTTAATTCAATAGATTTTTTTGCTTTTATTTTAGACATATGACCTTTAATGTAGAATATTAATAATCCTAAAGAAAGTACAAATAATACTAATTTAGCTATTATATTTGTTGTAAAATCTAAACCTAATGTTGCATTTATTACATAAGAAACATAATATCCTAATGTTGATCCTATAATACCTACAAATAATGCTCCTATAGTAGTTGTTGCAGCAGTGAATTTATCATATCCCATTTTAAATATTATTGATGCTACAAAAGGTACAAATAAGAATAATATTAATCCTAAATTTGTAACAGATGATAGTGCTGCAAAAACGAATGCAACTATAGCTACAAATAAAACTGGTTTTTTCTTAGTCTTTTTTGCAATCTTTTCAACTATTCTTTGATATACTTGTGTTTTATTAAGAACTACATAAAATGCTCCTACAGCAACTAAGAATAATCCGTATATTGCAAAACTACTTAATGACGATGCGAATATATTAAATACATTCCATATACCAAGTCTTGTAGTTTCATCAGCTATACTAATTGTATTTGATGAAAGTGAACCTGGTGCGATTATCCAACTAAGTATTACAAATATAAATATTGCAATAAATATCTTTTTGAATAAATCATGTTCTTTTGGTAATACAGCATTCATTGTGTAGAAAACTGTACATATTGTAAATAATGCTTTAAACCAATCTGGTACTGGTACTAACCATACTATTATGTTAACAATTATTGTGGCTAAAGCTAATAAAATCTTGTTTTTCATTTCTTCATCTCCTCGTTAGTCTTCTTTATTTTGGGTAGGTCTTAACAATGGGAACAAAACATTGTCTTTTATATTAGGTACACCAGTTAATACCTGTACAACTCTATCAATACCCATACCCCAACCTGATATTGGTGGCATTCCATATTCCATAGCTTCGATATAATCCATATCCATTACCATGGCTTCTTCATCACCTTCGCTATGTAATTTGGCTTGTTCCTCTAATCTTCTTAATTGTTCATTAGGATCAACTAATTCTGAATAGGCATTAACTATTTCAGCTCCATTTATTACTAATTGGAATCTATCAGTTATACCTTTATTATCATCACATGCTCTAGCAAGTGGTGATAATTCGATTGGATGTTCAATTAAGAATACTGGCTCAATCATATAAGGACGAGCAACTTTTTTATATAAAAGGTCTACTAGGTTTCCAAAACCTAACGAACCAATATCAGCATCACTTTCTAAGGTAATACCTTTTTCTTTAATTATATTTAATAATTTTTCTTTTGTATTATATATAGAAATATCTATATTTATATATTTTAAAATAATATCTTTAAATGAAACAGTTTCCCATTTCTTTGATAAATCTATCTTTTTTCCATCTATAGTTATTTCAAGTGTTCCAAATACATTTTTTATTACACTTTTTAACATTTCTTCAATAAATTTCATATTATCTTTATAATTATAATATGCATGATAACATTCAAGCATAGTAAAATCTTGTAAATGTGTAGAATCTATTCCTTCATTTCTAAAACATCTTGCAAACTCAAACACTTTAGTAAATCCACCAATTATCGCACGTTTTAGATAAGTTTCAGGAGCAATTCTTAAATATACATCTATATCAAGTGCATTATGATGTGATATAAACGGTTTAGCTATAGCTCCACTAGGCTTATTTATAAGTACAGGTGTTTCTATTTCTATATATTTATTAGATTCTAAATATTTTCTTATCTCACTAATAAATCTATATTTCAATAATATATTATTTTTAGATTCTTCATTCATAATAATATCTACAAATCTATTTCTATATATTAATTCACTATCTGAAAGTCCATGAAATTTATCCGGCAATGGTTTTAATGCTTTACCTAAAAATTCAAAAGAATTAGCTCTAATTGTTTTTTCACCAGTATGTGTTGTAAAAGTAGTACCTTCAACACCAATAAAATCACCTAAATCAAAGCTATCTTTAAAGAATTTATATCTTTCTTCACCGACTGTATCATATTTTATAGATATTTGAATTTTACCAGTTATATCACTAATCGTTAGGAAACTTAATTTACCCATTTTTCTCATCAAAATAATTCTTCCAGCAACACGAACATTTTGAACATCATCATCTAACTTTTTAGCTTCCCCTATTTCATAATTAATTTCATATCTTTCTGGATATGGGTTACATACATCACTAATTTCTTTTAATTTTTCACGTCTAACAATTTCTTGTTCGCTAAAATTTCTTTCCATTTTATTCACCCATTTCTACAACATGTGTTTTTGTTATTATATCTTGTAATGTTTTTTTATCTTTACGTGCAATACACATAATACCACTTACTAATATAAGTATTCCAAATATTATTGACACAATTTCTGTACATATTAAGTATGTCATATTCTTAGTAGTAAATAATAATATAATATATATTAAACTAGATAATACAGAGTTTATTATAAAACTTCTAAATATCATATCATTTATTTGTAATGTACCATCTTGTTTTTCTACTTTTATCTTCATAAATTTTTTACCTAATGTTTGTCCATTATTTTTATATTGATAAATTATATAATAAGCAATATAAACAACAACAATAATTATTTTAGATATAAATGTTTCTTTTTCCATTTGATAAGTTATAGGAGACACTTCATCAATATAGTCTTCAAAAACACTAATATCTATTTCTGTTTCGTTTTTAATTATCTTATCACTATATACTTCTGCAGTATCATTTAATTTTGAGGACAAACTCTTATAATTATCACTTACTGGAATAACCCAAGTAATAATATTACATATTAAAGATATAATTAATAAATCAATTACAAAAGCAGAAAATCTTTTTGAAAAACTTGCATTCATTTCACTTCACCAATACTATTTTATAACATTTCTTAAAATATTTAAAGTATTATAGCTAATATTTTACTATAATTTATATAGTTTTAGGCTAATTTTTATAAAAAAAACTAGATATATTTCAGATTATATCTAATTTTGTTTATTTTGTAGTTTTAATCTTGTTTTAGGATCCAAATCCTTTTTTCTTAATCTTATCGCGTCAGGAGTAACTTCTACAAGTTCATCGTCATCAATAAATTCTAAAGCTTCTTCTAAAGTAAATGTTTTTGGTGGTGATAATGTTATAGCGTCATCAGATCCACTTGCACGTGTATTAGTTAAATTTTTATTTTTACATGGATTTACATTTAAATCTTCATTTCTATTATTTATTCCTATAATCATTCCAACATATACTTCAGTTGCCGGTTCTACAATCATAGTACCTCTATCTGATAAATTATATAATGAGAACGCCATAGTTTTTCCATCTACCATAGATACTAAAACTCCGTTTTTTCTTGATTTAATTTCTCCGGCATAAGGCATATATGAATCAAAACTTTTAACCATAACTCCTTCACCTTTAGTATTAGTTATAAAGCTACTTCTATATCCTATAAGTCCACGTGTAGGTGATAAATAAATTAATTTAGTATACCCTTCTTCACTTATCATAGATTGCATTATACCTTTTCTTTCATTTAAATCATTAATAATTGTTCCAGCATACTCATCAGGAACAGTAACTAATACCTTTTCAAACGGTTCATATGTTTTACCATCAATATTTTTTGTTAAAACTTCTGGTTTTGATACACCTAATTCAAAACCTTCTCTTCTCATGTTCTCTAATAAAATAGATAAATGCAATTCACCTCTACCAGATACTTTATATCCTCCATCCCCATCTTTAATTTCTTCAACTCTTAATCCAACATTAGTTTCTAACTCTCTTTCAAGTCTTTCTTTAATATGTCTAGTTGTTACATATTTTCCGCTACGCCCAGAAAATGGTGAAGTATTAGGTAAAAAATTCATAGATAGTGTAGGTGGTTCAATTTCTATCATAGGTAAGGCTTCTACATGATCTGGATCACAAATAGTTTCTCCTATAGATATATTATCTATTCCTGCGACAGTTACAATATCACCATAATATGCTTCTTTAACCTCAACTCTATTAAGTCCTTGATTTACAAATAATTTAGAAATTTTATTATGTGTAACTTCCCCATCTTTTCTTACAACACTTACCATTTCACCAGATTTTATTACTCCTTTTGTAACTCTACCAATACCAAGTCTACCTATATAATCATCATATCCTAAACTTGATATTTGCATTTGTAAATTATCATTAACACTACCTTCATATGGTTTAACATGAGAAAACAATACATCAAATAAAGGAGTTAAATCTTTTGAATCATCATCTATATCTTTTTTAGCGATACCTTGTTTACCAATACCATATAATATTGGAAAATCAAGCTGTTCATCTGTTGCTCCTAATTCCACAAACGTATCAAATGTCATATTAACAGCTTCATCAATTCTTGCATCTTTTTTATCAATTTTATTTATGAATAATATAGGTTTAAGTCCTTGTTGTAATGCTTTTTCTAATACAAATCTAGTTTGTGGCATTACACCTTCTTGAGCATCAACTATTAATATTACTGTGTCTACTGTTTTCATAACACGTTCAACTTCTGATGAAAAATCTGCGTGTCCTGGAGTATCTACAATATTTATTTTTACTCCGTTATGTTTTATAGCGCAATTTTTAGAATATATAGTTATACCACGTTCACGCTCAATATCATCACTATCCATGACACAATCTACTACTTCTTCATTTTCTCTAAAAACACCACTTTGATTAAGTAATGCATCAACCAAAGTTGATTTACCAGCATCAACATGCGCAACAACTGCAACATTAATTATTTTATCCATAAAACTCCAACTCCTAACGAATAAATACCAATATATATTATCAAATTATTTGCTGTTATGTCAAGAGTTTTATAAAAAGAACGCTATTAAATAGCGTCCATTAAACTTTAAAGTTAAAACAAGGAGATTATAAATACATGATTAAGTTCCTATAAAACGTTTTTGTACTCTAAAGTCCACAAATAAGTGGGAATTACTACTTCCCACTTTTATTATGTAACGATTTAATAATATTCATACTTCCAGTTCTATTTATTTCATCATCTAATTCAACTTTATATGCATTTAAAGCCATTCCAATAACAAAAATTGTTGATAATAAATATATAAATAACATCAAAACAACTAAATTAGATAAATTACCATAAATTCTGCCATAATTCGCAAAATTATTTACATAGTATGAATATGTTTGTACTATTATTACCCATGATAATGTTGTAAATATCGCACCCTTATTTACTTCTTTACTATTAATATCTTTATCAGGTGCCAAAGTATAAATAAGCTTAATATTTAAATATACAAATAAAAGTGTTAATGGAAACTGCAAAATATTATATATAGTTTTTATAGAATTATATACTGTTTCATTTACAAAATTACTAATAAACTCTATTAAAATATTTCCAAATACAGGTATTAATAACATAAATAAGAATAATATTATAAATATAATAGTAACTATTATTGCTTTAATTCTTCTTTGAAAAAATCCAGATTGTTTAATACTATATAACTTGTTTGAAATAATTATTATAGAATCAGCCCCATTAGAAGCTACGATAAACGATATTAACAATATTAATACATTGCCTAAAGAAATAGTAGTATCAGTTAATGCTGGAGTTAGAAATTCAACTATTCCATTTGGTAGAGTTACTGTATTTCCAATCTCATGTATAGGTATATTAAAAAGAGTTGCAAAATAAGTTACAAGTGTAAGTAATGGAATTAGTGATAACACAAAGAAGAACGCAATATGTCCTGGTAATATGTTCATATCCGGTCTTCTTAATATTAATATAATTTTACTTAGTATATTTTGAATTTTAATTTTTATTCTTTTCATTTAATTCACCTAAGATTCTTTATTACTCCTCATATCAAGTGTTGCTTCGTTAATTGCATCATCAAGTAATTTAGTATCATTTTCTATCATACTATAACCAAAAGCAGCCCCATATCCATGTGGTAAAGATTTCATGGCTTTATATAATTTTCTCATGTAATTAATGATTTGATCTTCTTTATAACCAATCAAGTATATTAGAAATTCATTTCCATCTGTTCTTATTATTTCACTATTTTCTAGTTGAGATTTAATAAGTACATTAGCAGCAAATTTAATTTCATTGTCCCCTTCTTCATGTCCAAAATTATCATTAATATATTTGATATTATTTAAATCTATTATAATGATTGCTTGTGGATAAATCTTAGCTTCATCCCATGCACTTATGTTCGCATTCAAATAATTTCTATTCTTAAGAGATGTAAGCATATCAACATATCTTAATTTTTCATCTTTTTTAATTATATTTTTTTCTTTTTTCTTCTTAAATACAATACTTAATATAGTAACAACTATTATTATAGGTAATACAACAAATAATATATAGTTTAATAATGTTTGAGACAATGTTTGATTTTTAGGATTAGTAACTATATTTTTATATGCGCTCATCTTAACATAATCATAATTTTGACTAGATATAAAATCATTAAACATCTGTAACAATGTTTTATTACTATTATTATTTTTAATTATAAAGTTATATGAATTTTCAAACTCATCTTCATATACAATATAATAATTTCTTAATTCATTATTTTTATAATAATTATAAACATCTTCTTCCATTACTATCAACATATCATCTTTTAAATTATTTAATAATACACTATAATTTTTATATGTTTTTAAATTAGCTTCAGTATTAACTTTAATAAATGTTGATAAATCACTATCTTCTAACGAATAAACAGTTTTTCCCTTTAATGCTTTAATAGAATCCATAACTTGTGTATTTAAAATATTTGTTACAACTACATAATTTTCTTTAAATGTAGAAGTTGTTTGATATGCATTAGATAATGTATTATTTGTACTAAAATTATTAAACATCATATCTATTTCATTATTGTCAAAAGCTTCTATAAGATCACTTATTGATGTATATTTTTTAAGTTTAAATTCTGTATTAGTAAGTCTCATAAAATTATTTAAATACTCACCATTAATACCCACTAACTTTTTATTTACAACACTTTCATATGGTAAATTATCTACATACCCATAAGTATATACTTTTTCAACTAATTTAGCTTGTGTTCTTGAATCTATATTTTTAACATCATTATAAAGTGAATTATAAGCTTGATTATATGAATCAATGTAATTAGAACTTCTCCACAATTCATAATATTTTTTCATTATTTTATTAACTGTTTCATTATCTTTTGACATTGTCAAACAATAATTAGCTTTTAAATCATTAAAACTATATATAATATTATAATTCTTCTCTAATATATTATTAATGTACATCATATATGGTAATATTATTGTATCAAATTCATTTTTTTCAAGTCCTTCAAACAATTCTGTAACATTTTCTTTAGATATAAATGCTGCATCTATACCCTCTAAATAATAAGTTATATTATCCATTTGATTACTTAAACATCCAATATTTAATTTTTCCAATTTATCTATACTATTTATTCTATTAGGTTCTAATGATAAAGCAACATAATAATCTTGATATACTAATATTTGATCTTTCTTAACACTATTAACTACTTCAAATTTATAATCATATAGTGATGGTTCATCAAAAGCATTATATGGTACTTTATTAAGTTCTAAACCTATATTTTCTGAAAAATCATCAATAAAATCAAAAAACACACCTTCCCCATTGAAACCAAATACAGGTATGTCATTAGGTACTGCTATATTAATTACATTATTTTTATTTTGTGTTACATATCTTTTTTCTATCGCTGTAAGTGTAGTATTTTTATCGGGTGTAGTAAGCACTACAAATACAGTTGTTAAAAGCGCTATTAAAACTATGAGCGCTCCACTTATTATTAATATTTTTTTATTTTTTTTCATATAAGATTAACTCCTATCTATTGTTAGTCCAAGAAAACTCTTCTTTATAAGAATTTCTATACCCAACAATTGTTTTATCAGTCTTATCTCCTTCTTCAGTATCTATAGTAGATGTAATAAATACTTGTATATCATAAAAATTTAATTCATCTTTTGTAAATATATCAATAATATTTTCAGCATCTTCTACTATAGTATTAACATCAGAATTATCAACTAAATATATCAATATATTATATGTTTTACCTTTTAAATCAGTCTCTACATCATCAACTATTTCATTTTCTTTTAACTTTTCTTCTATATCTTTACCAATATTTTTATCTAATTTAACATCTTCTATACCGGCAAGTCTATTCCCATATTTATCACCAGATCCAGCATACATAGATATCAACATTGATGAAAATACAACTACAAAAGTTATCAACACTACAGTAAACAAAAATACAATTCTATTATTATTCCATGCATTTTTAATTTTTTTTATTATCTTCTTCATTTTAACATCTCCTATATTTTATGAATTAATTATACTATAATATAGGATAAATTAAAATATATTTAATAAAAAAAGTATTAAAAAGTTAAATCATAGAAAGAGTTTATCTTCTATGATTTAATTATTAACAAATTCTTTTAATTCATCTTCGTCCATAAACCCTACATTTTTTTTAATTTCTTTTCCATCATCAAACATAATAACTGTTGGAATACTCATTACTCTATATTTAGTAGCTAAATCACTATATTTATCGATATTTACTTTTAAACATTCGATATCTATATCACTACTTTCTAAAACTTTACCAAGCATCTTGCATGGTCCGCACCAATCAGCATAAAAATCAACCAATATTTTTTTACCACTGATCATTTTATCAAAATTATCTTCTTCTAAATAATTTATTTTCATTATATTCAGTCCTTTCACAATGTAATTGTATCAAATTTATAATAAAAAATCTAGTATGTACTAGATTTTTATATACTGTTAAGATCGATAGTGTATGGGCTTGTTTTAGTGCCATTACCGCTAGTATATAGAATGTCTGATTTCAGATTGATGACTGGGTGTATCGAAGGATAGGATACATTAACAAAATCAGTATCATAACTTTGCCCAGTAAAAGGATATGTATATACTTGTGGACTGTTAGATGAATATGGGGTCATCGTTCTTTT
>CALVSV010000014.1 GCA_944359595.1 uncultured Bacilli bacterium | reverse complement strand
GGTAGTTTAGAATATGCATATAAATTTATTGACTTAGGTTTATATATTAGTGTTGGAGGCGTTGTTACATTTAAAAACGCAAAAGAAATAAAAAGAGTTGTAGAACATATTAATTTAGAAAATATATTGTTGGAAACAGACTCCCCATATTTAACTCCAACACCATATAGAGGTAAAAAAAATTATCCATATTATTTACCATTAATCGCACAAGAAATAGCTAATATAAAACACATTAATATAAACAAAGTTATTGATACTACTATTTCCAATACTAACAAGTTATTTGACAATAAATTAAATTTATGATATTATATTTATATATTTTGAGGTGTAATTATGAATTATAAACTACCAAAAAAATTTAAAATCTTAATAAATGTAACAGTTATAGCTATATTTATTGGATATGCTCTTTTAACTAGTGAAGTTGAAATAGTTCAAGGTAATACTATTTATAACAATAATAATATTGTACAAAATATAATACCATATGAAACATACGAACAAGTTAATAATAATTTAGACTTTGGTGAAAAAAGGATTATACAAAACGGTATAAATGGATTATCTGTAGACGTTAATGGTACAAACATAGTTTTACAACAACCACAACCACAAATTGTTGAAATCGGTGAAAAAATACTTTATACATTTACTGGTTCATTAACTGGTTATACACCATATTGTGATGGATGCAGTGGTCGTGTTGGTGCTGGTCAAGATGTAAGAGGCGGTAACATATATTATAATGATGCAAAATACGGAAAACTAAGAATAGTTGCTGCTGATCCTAAATTCCCATATGGTACAATATTAAGACTTAGAAATTTAAATATTAGTGAAGAACCAATACTTGCGATAGTTTTAGATAGAGGTGGAGCAGTAAAAGGTAATTTAATAGATCTTTTATTTGCATCTAATGAAGATGCTCCTCCAGGTGTTACACAATCAAATATAACTGTTGATGTTATTAGAGAAGGATACTAATACTCAACAGTTTTTTTAATATAGAAGGTGATAACGTGCAAAAAAATTTTAATTTTAAAAAAAAGTTCGGTCAAAACTTTTTAAAAGATAACAATATACTAGAAAAAATAGTAAATTCAGTTAATATAACTAATGATGATTTAGTTATTGAAATAGGTCCCGGATCTGGAGCACTAACAAAATATATATTAGGTAAAACAAAAAAAGTAATATGTTTTGAAATTGATAAAGATTTGCATATATATTTAGATAAATATCAAGATGAAGGAGCTATAATTATTTATGAAGATTTCTTAAAAATAAATCTAAATAATTATATTAAAAATATAACCTATAATAATTTATATATTATATCTAATTTACCTTATTATATAACTACACCAATTATTACTAAAATAATATATGACAATATAGATATTACTTCTTGTGTATTTATGATGCAAAAAGAAGTAGGTGATAGATTTAATGCAAAAGTAGGTACTAAAAGTTACAATTCACTCTCTATTTTTATAGATTACTATTTTACTATTAGTAAGGTATGTGATGTTTCAAGGAATTCTTTTTATCCAGTACCAAATGTTGACAGCACCGTATTATTATTTAATAAAAGGAAAAATAAAAAGGTATATGTAACTAATGAAGCTTTATTCTTCAAACTTATTAAAGATGCATTTACTTATAAAAGAAAAACAATTAAAAACAATTTAAAAAATTACGATTTAACAAAAATAGAACAAACATTAAATAAATATAATTTAGATTTAAATGTTAGAGCAGAAAATTTAAGTATTGAAATATTTGCAGATATTTCTAATAATATTTAAATTTTTTGTGTTTTTTTAATAACTAATACATATATTTATATTGGTGATGCTTATGATTTTTAATGTGGGGGATTTGGTTACGAGGAAATCATACAATAACGATACAGTATTTAAAATCACTGCTATTGATGAAGACAATATATATTTAAAAGGAGTTAATATAAGATTACTTGCTGATGCTCCATCAAATGATTTAGTAATATATAATGAAAAAGAAAAAGAATTAATAGAAAAAGATGATAGAGAATTTGATGATTTTTCTAAAGATATAAATATGGATAGAAACGAATTCTTTTATTTACCCGGCAAAGTACTGCATATTGATGGTGATCAAGAATATTTGGATAGATGTTTAAATTTTTATAAAAAATATAATATACTTGCTTATGGTATAAATCAAAGTGAAGATAAAATACATGAAAATATAATAAAATATTTAGATGATACTAATGCTGATATTGTAGTTATTACTGGTCATGATGCACATTATAAAAAGAAGGGAGAAGATACATCTTCATATCAGAACAGTACAAATTTTATAAAAGCGGTAAAGGAAGCAAGAAAATATGAAAAATCACATGAAAAACTAATAATAATTGCAGGTGCATGTCAATCAGATTATGAAGAACTAATAAAGGCAGGTGCAAACTTTGCATCATCTCCTAAAAGAATAAATATTCATGCCCTAGATCCCGCAATAGTCGCAACAATGGTAGGATTAACAGAAAAAGGGGTGGATATTGATTTAATAGGTATTTTATCAAAAACTAAATATGGTAGTGATGGTATTGGAGGAATTAAAACTAAGGGAATGATGTATGTAGGCTTTCCAAGATAGATAAGGAGATAATACTTTGATAGAGAAAATCAAACAAAATATTGAAGAAAATAAAGGTAATAAAGTAAAAGTACGATTTAATACTGGAAGAAATAAAATAGAGGAGTTTGATGCAACGGTCAAAGAATTATATAATTTTGTTTTCACTTTACAAACAGAAACAGAAATTAAATCATTTACATATTCAGATGTACTAACAAATATTGTTGAATTACACTTTAAAAAATGATATAATTAATTCATAAATATAGGAGGCTATACTTATGAATAGAGAATTTAAGAAAGGTGATATAGTTAAACACTTTAAAAGAGAAACAATCACAAATCAACAACTTAATGATGAACCAAACATATATTTATATGAAATAATTGGTATGGCAAGACATACTGAAACAGGCGAAGAATTTATAATTTATAAACCATTATATAAAACAGATTGTGTTAAAGGTGTTGATTTTGTTGCTAGACCATTAAATATGTTTATGTCAGAAGTAGACCATAATAAATATCCTAATATTATTCAAAAATATCGGTTTGAACTTGTACAAAATTATAATAAATAACAAAAACAATATTGAACAAAAAAATATAAAATGATAAAATAAAGATGTAGAAGAAAAATATAAAACAAGCCCTCCGGACGCAAACGTATGTTCGGGGGGGGTTGAACTATATAAAAACCTTTACTTGTTTTATAAATAGTAAAGGAGTTTTAGTAATGGAAGAGAACAAAAAGAAGAAAATAAGTATAATAATAACATCAGTCCTACTAGTAATGTTACTTATAATAAGTGCAAGTTATGCATATTTTTCTAGTAGGGGAGAAAGTAGTGAAAAGGAAGTACAAGCAGGAACGCTTAGAATAGTGTATACTGATAATACAGAAGGTTCAGTAACAATAGATAACATAATACCAATATATGATACTGAAATAAAAACAAAAGCAAATAAATTTGCATTTAATATTGATAATACTGGAACATCACTAGCTTATGTAGATATAAAACTAACAGATATAGTAATGGATCCAGAATTAGCAAACTTAGAATTTAAGTGGGCTCTATACTCTGGAGATACAAAGATAAGTAATGGTAACTTTAGAAATGTTGCAAACAATGAAGTATTACTAACAAAAAATATAGAATTACCCCAATCAAATAATAAAGATTATGAGTTATATATATGGATAAGTGAAAATGATCTAGATCAAAGTACATTAATGAATAAAAGCTTTAGTTGTAAAATAACAGTAGAAGGAAACCAAGAAAAGAGCGCAGACCTTTTGTCTACAGTAATAAAAAATAACAATAGCCCAATTGTTGAGACAACGCCAGACTTTAATACTACCGCAACAACAGATGAAGGATTAATAAAGGGTATTGATGATGATGGAGATACATATTACTTTAGAGGAGCAGTAGAAGACAACTACGTAAAAATAGGAGATATGGAAACATTATGGAGGATAGTCAGAGTAAACGGAGATGGCACGACAAGATTAATATCTGA
>CALVSV010000013.1 GCA_944359595.1 uncultured Bacilli bacterium | reverse complement strand
AAACCATATGAATTTGCTTTTGATGAAACAGAACAATTTGTATTTGAAAGTATTTTGTTTTCAGCTTTTAATTTATATCATGCAGGAACATCTAGTAAAACTAGAATAGCGGAAACCCATAAGAGATTTGTTTCCCAAATTGAACATAAATTAGAAGATAAAATGAGTAGAACATGAGAAATGAATACATTAAAAATACAAGCAATGAAGGAATTAGGATTAACAGAAGTTAATGATGAAAATGTTGCTGAATTAATGTACAAAATTGATGAAATTCAAGCTCGTAAAGCTAGAGGAAATTAATCCGATAATATATGTTATGTTAACTTGTATATAAAAGAAAAATGGGTAGTATTTCTAATACTGATACTACTCTTTTATAATATTGGTTTATTTTATATTGTATTTTTTTGCTATTATTTTCTGTTTTGAATCTATTAAACCAGATGAAGATGTTAATAATAATACTACTTACTTATATTCTTAAAAATTTCTAACCAATGGTGAATATAACTTTTTAACTAAATTTATTTCCCTGAAAAATGAATTACATATTTATATTTAGCTTTAGTTATTGAAAAAATGTCAAATATAGATATAATACTGGATTATTTAGAAACATTGACTTTGGTATTTTTAATGTAGACTTATAGTAATTTGTTATTAATTAAATTAAGGGATAAATCACATAATAATTTTAATAGGAAAAATATGATATTAAAGTTTATGATATATGTTAAAGTATGAATTAAATTAATAACTTTTTTTACACGATATTTTAATGAAAAAGAGTATGTAAAGGGTAGTATAAGTTAAGAAATTAAAATATCTTTTAATAATTTTTAGCACTCCCCTACCCTTATTTTATAAGGATTTTTAGCTTAACACGTGATTGACATACATAAATATAATTCCAATCAGAAAACTTAATACAGTTTTCTTTTTTTCTTTATACTTTAATGCTTCAGGCAATAATTCAATTATAGAAATATAAGTCATAATACCAGCAATAATAGCAAATAAACCACCCATAATAGTATTATTAATAATTGGTTTTAGAAAAAGACATGCTAAAATGGCTCCTAGTGGCTCTGACATACCAGAAAGAAATGTTAAACCGATAGCTTTTTTCTTATTATTAGTTGCATAATATACTGGCATAGCTATACTAATACCTTCTGGAATATTATGCATAGCAATAGCAATAGTGATAGATATTCCGAGTTTTATGTTTGTTTCAGATGATATATAAGTCGCAATACCTTCTGGTATATTATGAATAATTATTGCAATCATTGTAAATATACCTAATTTGTACAATTTGTTTGTATGGTTTAATTTCTTTGGTAAAATTTTATCTATTAATAAAGGAATCGTTAATCCAATAATAATAAATAAAGTTATATTTAAATAAATAGAATTTTTACTATTACCTTGAAACATGGTTAGGCTTTCTGGAATTAAATCAAATATAGATACACTAAGCATTACTCCAGAAGCGAAAGCCAAAGCACATTTAATTATATTATCTTTATTCCCTTTAATAAATATAAATAAAGAACCAATTAAAGTAGAAAGCCCTGCAACTATACATAATAAAAAAGGTAATAATTCATTCATTACTCCTCACCTATTTAAATAAATGTTAATAGTTAAAAAAATATACTAAAATTGGAAGTTGATAATATAATTTCATTAAATAAAGCGTGCAAATTATTAGGATTATCAATAGATGAATATAACACCGAAGATAATTATTACAGATACTAATTCATAACTGATTTAAATAATACTGATATTTTAGATAAATTTGTTACGCTTGATAATGTTTATATAAATGATATGGTTAAAAATGATGAAATTAACTAGGATGTTGGAGATGAAGCGATTAATGCCAGTTTATTTTTAAAAAATTATAATTGTACAAGAATATCAAAAGAAGAAATTTGCAAAGTTATTCCTTCATTAGAAAAAGATTCAGTAATTTCCTGAATCTTTTATAATTCTATACTCCAAATATTTTTAATAGTAATCCTGTAATTATACTTATTAAATATAATATACCTACTATTTTAGTGTTTTCTTTAATGTTTTTGTTTGATTTAAATAAAACTAGTAGAGCAACACCACTATTAGTTAAAAGTCCAGCTAAAGCAGATGAAAGTGGCAAAATATTAGCTATATATAACTCGGTTAGAATTATACTAGAACCACAGTTAGGAATTAACCCGATTAAAGCTGCTATTAATGGTGTAAATAAATTAGTTTTATCAAATATATGTTTAATATTATCTTCGCCTATATAATGAAACGCAAAATTTAAAACAAATGTAATAATAAATATAAATATTAAAGTTTTAAGTGTATGCTTTATAGCAGGAATAAAGATTCCATGTTCACAATCACAGTGGTCGTGCTCACAAATATCAAAATGTTCTTTAGGCTCTTCTTTTCTAATTATTAAATCAATTACAAATCCACAAATTAATCCAATTAATACCTTTAAACCAACTAATAATAATATACTACTTAAACTAGCTTTTTCAGCTATTAATATTGTAAGCATTTCATCACTAGATGACAGACAAATTGCCATAAGGGTTC
>CALVSV010000012.1 GCA_944359595.1 uncultured Bacilli bacterium | reverse complement strand
TATAAAGACTATGTATGAAGCAAAAGTTATAAATGTTATGTCACTTCCTGAAGTGTTTTTAAAATTATATCTTAATCAAAAAAAATTAGAAGAAATCAAAAAATATTTAGTTTCATCTAAAGTAGTAGAAATAAACAAGGAATACGATAGTAATGATACATCACAAATGATTATTGGTACAGTACATAAGGTTACTCCAGGTAGTGAATTATTTGATAGTTATCATGGGGAAAGAAAGATTGGATTTTTAGAAGATGGTGCTGATGCATTAATATTAGGCTTTAGATATTCATATAAGAATGAAGATAATAAAGATGAAGTCGCTACAATAAGACTTATTAATGAAGATGATAGTATTAATAAGATTAGAACTATTAATAAAGATTTTATAGAAAAACATCCTGAGGCTATAATGGATGGTGCGGTTGTTAAAATTGGACATACTATTGGTTATGTAAAGGCAGATAATATAATTATTAATACTCAAAAGAATATGAATAAAGGGGTGTAAGAATGGATATAGAAAAGAATAAATTGGTTACACTTGATAATAATAGAAGTTATGTTGTATTAGATCAAATAGAATATAATAGTGATGCATATTGTTTTATTACAGATCTTATTGAAGATAATTCATTTATGATAGTTAAAAAAATTGAAAGAGATAATAATTGGTATTTTGTAATAATTGATAATGAAGAATTAGAAAATAATTTAAAGGGTATGTTTGCCACTAGACTTGGTATAGAAATATAAGGAGGAAAATAAAATGGGGAAAAAAGAAATGCTTAGTGTGATTGATAGCAATGGAGAAGAAAAAATAGTAAAGTTAATAACATATTTCACATTATTAAATAATGAAAATGATTATATTGCATATACAGAATATGATGATAATGATGATAATATTAAAGTATATATTGGTAGATTAGAATTTAATGGTGAAAAAATATATTTAAGAACTATTGAAGAAGAAGATGAAATAGAATATGTTAAAGATGTGTTAGTTAATTTAGCAAATACTCCAGAAACAGGATTTAATTATGCGTTAAATAATATTGATATAATACTTAAAACTGGTAATAAGTTAATAAAAGATATTAATAATATATTTATGTTAAAAGAAGTGTTTGTAAACAATATAATGGATAATTATGAATATATTTTAAATAAACAAGACGAAACATTCGATTATTTAGATAAAAATGAATTATTTATAGAAGTTGATATGGACGATGATTATAATGTTGATGTAGAAGAAGAATATAAGGAATATGCAGATACTAATAATGTTAACAGTGATGATAAATTAGATTTTGATTTAGACAAATTCAATGAAGAATTAAAAAATATTTTCACACCTAATAATATTAATGTACCTGATAATACAGTTGATATAGAACAAATTAATAATGAAGAATATAGTATTAATGATGCTAAAATAAGTGATATTGAAATACCTAAGTTTAATGAAGCTAATGAAGTGAAAAAAGATACTAGTGAGCATATACCTATAGATATACAAATAAAAATTGATTTAAATAATGAAAAAATTAGATATTTAAATATATTAAAAAGACAAATTGATAATGAAATTGATAAATTAGAAGACGAAAATAATTATATATATAAAAGTTCATAGTTTTTGAACTTTTTTATTATATATTGTTGCAAAAACAATAAATAAAGTGTAGTATTATATTGGAGGTAGTTATATGAAAGGCAAGAAAAATACACAAATTATTTTATTTATTGTTGTTGGGTTAGTTATTGTTATAGCGTTACTTATTCCATATACAACAGACAATAAAAATAATAAAACAGAGGCAGTTACAGTTAATACCTTAACTTGTGATGATGACAATCCAGAAAGTGAACATGATACTACTTTAAATACAATTACTTGTAGTGAATACAATGATATTATTAATGGTGATACAAAAAATGTAGTTTTATATGCAAGACCTACATGTAGTTATTGTAATAAATTTGTTCCAGTATTGGAAGAAATAGTTGAAGAATATGGAATAGAATTAAATTACTTTGACATTGATACACTATCACAAGATGAACTTAAAGAGTTTTATAGTTCTTCTTCATTAATGACTAGTAGTGACTTTGGAACACCAGCATTAGTAATTATTAAAAATGGTAAAATTGTTGATTCATCAATTGGTTATACTGAAAAAGATACTACTGTTGATTGGTTAGAAGAAAAAGGAATTATTAGCGAATAGTAAATATTTTTACATAATATTTACTTTTTTTTATTTTAAATTATATATTTGTTGATTAAAAAAATTATAAATGTTAATATTATAGTATAGCATATAGTTGTGAGGTTGATATAATGAAAAATAAAGGTTTTACATTAATAGAATTGCTTGCAGTAATAGTATTATTAGGTATAGTTAGTGTTATAGCTGTAGTATCTGTTATTGGCGCATTAGATAATTCTAAAAAGAAAATAGATGAAACTACTATAAGTAATGTTGCACGTGCAACAGAGTTATACTTTCAATCTAATTATGATGATTTAAGGGATGCATGTAAAAGTGGTAGTGCAGATTGTGAAATTACAACAGATAAGTTAATTAGTGGTGGTTTTTTATCAGAAAAACCTGTTGATAGTGAAGGTACTGAATATTATTTTGCGATAAAACCAGTTTATAATTCTACAGATGGTACATTATCTATAGATACTAGTGCAGAAAATATAGAAAGTATTATGCAGCAAAATACACTTGCATCTTTAATTATGGCTTCTAGCGAAGTTAAAACAATACAAGATGATGATGGGACATCTTACTATTATAGCGGAGAAAATGCTAAAAACTTTGTAAAAATTGGTAATAAGACATTTAGAATAATAAGAGTTAATGGTGATGGTTCAGTTAGATTATTATATAATATTGCTGATAACGAAGGATATACTATAACTTCTAGTAAGTTAGATGAGGAAATATCTAGATTTAAATCAGAAAATCCAGAAATAGTTTCTTTAGCTATTAATAATGGAAAATTCTGTGAAAATTATGTTGATAATGTACCAACAAGTATATCATCGTTAAGTTGTCCTAGCGGTTATATAAAAAGAACTAATGTATGGCTTATGTCGTTAGAAGAAGCAGTATTATCAAATAATGGTAATAATACAAATGCTGATTCATATATAGATGGATGTAGCGCGGCTTCAAGCGTTACAACAAATAGATGTCAAAGAATAATTATTGGTAGTTATGGAACCGCTGTATTCTATAGATATTCAACTAATGATGGTGGATCATTTTTAAGGTATAGAAATATGAATAATAATGCTTTATTTGGTGTTGTAAGACCAGTAATAAATATTTCTGGTACAACACTTGTAGATAGAAATGGTAATGGAACAGAATCAAACCCATACTATATAAATATTAACTAAGGAGATGATCATAGTGAAAAATAAAGGTTTTACACTTGTAGAATTAGTTGTTACAGTAGCGATATTATTAGCGCTTTCAACTATTGCGGTAATATCTGTTACTGGTGTATTAAAAGATTCTAATAATGATATAGATACTATACAAGAAGAACTATTAGAAAGCGCAGTTAAATCATATTATTTAGAACATGGTATAGAAGATGGCGTAGTAACAATTACTGAATTAATAAATGATGGATTAATCGATGAAGATGATAGAGAAAAATTTCCAGATGATCTATCCTATAAAATAACTGTTATTGATGCAGAAAAAGGTAAAATAAAAATTGAAAGACAATAATTGTTATGAAAAATAAAGGATTTACATTAGTAGAATTAATTGTTACTATCGCAATTCTTGCGTTAATCGCAACTATAGCAGTTGTTGCAGTAACGCAAGTTAGAAATAATGCAGAATCTGATATTGATGAAATACAACAAAATATAATTAGTAAAGCTTTTGACCAATATATTGCCCAAAAATTAATTGATAATCCTAATTATAGTGGTGGTGAGTTTGTTACGATTAACGACCTTAAAAATGCTAAGTTAATAAAAGATACCGATAGTATTGATGAAAATACAAATTATTTTGTTGATTCAAAATTAAAATATAATGAAGTTACGGATATTAAACAAGAATTTATTTATCTGGCTCAAAGTATTGCTGAAAAAATAAAAGAACAAGAATTGTTGGATGACAGTAAAAGAGATAATAATTATAAAGAGTGGAGAACTAATTATGTGTGGGACATTCAAGAAGATTTAGATAAAGCTAAAAATGGTGAGGATGTCTGGAAGGCTTATACATTATGGGGATATTTTTCTACTAAATTTAATTTATATGATCTTTTTGGAGTAGATGAAAAAGATGTGAAGTTGGAATTTGTTACATTAGATACGTCTTTAAATGGTTATTATAAAATGTATGTCTATATTTCACCTGTTGTTGGTGGTAAATATGAAGACGTTGTAGATCAAGATTTGGTAGATTATATTGAAGAAATAACAGGTCACGGGATCGATTGGTATACTGATTACGATGGTAGTATTGAAGATGAGGATGGTTTTATTCAAAATATCGCGGATTCTGCTTGTTGTGGATTCGAACCATTTGGTGATTACTGGATAATTGGAGATCCAATATATGGTATCCGAGATACAGATGGAATTGTAACAACGGGACACAGCAATTTGAGTGATTGTGGTATAGATAACGATACTTCACAAAGTTCAATATGTCAAAGAAAACCGACAGGTTATTATAAGTATAGCGCTGTAGGTAAAGTAAAAATTAATCTTAAATAAGAGCTATACTTATTTAAGTATAGCTCTTTCTCTTATTACCATATCAAATATATCTTTATTGTATATTTTATAATAATATATATAATTATATAATAATTCATTATTTTTATCTTCTATATTATAATCACTAAATTTATTTATTAGTTTAACATTATTTTTAATTTTATTTAAGTAAGCTTTACCATTACTATTAAATCCTAATAAATTTATATAATCTGTAGTATTATTAGTTTTAATATTTAATAATACATGTAATATAACTCTTTTTATTTTACTTGTTGTTATATTCTTAGATTTAATATTATTTATTAATTCATCAAAATTATTAGATATATATATATATTTAATAAATCTTGATGATAAAGATTTATTCATCTCTATATATTCACATAGATTATCTTTATTAGTAATAATAATATATTTAAATAAATTAAAATAATCATTTATATTAGGAATATAATTATTATTAATTATTATATTATAACAATTATTAGGTATATAATCTTTAATATTTATATTATTTATTATTTTATTTCTAATGTTACTTGCACTAATAATTTTATTATTAGATATTGTATCATGATAATCATTAGTTCTTTTAATAATTATTGGTTCTATATTATAATTATTATTTATTATTTCTTTTATATATCTTAATGATAGTATATCATTTGGTAAATTTATATTATTACCACCTAATTGTTTTAATGCATTACTTGTTGCGCTAGGATAATTATAACCTTCTTTTAATAATTTTTTAACTAAATTATTATAATTTTTACTATTGGATATTTTTATATTATTATAAAAATAATTTATATCATCGTGTTCTGAACCAAAGCATAATTTATTACAACCCATTTTATTAGCTATTGCGACTGCTTCTTTTGCGAATACATCAGCGCCTTGAGTTGCGAAAGAAACAGGTATTTCTACAATTATATCAACACCATTTTCTAAAGCTATACGTGCTTTATCATATTTGTTTATTATACTAAAATCTCCTCGTTGAGTAAAATTACCGGACATAATAGATATTATTATACTATTAGGATAAGTAGACTTTATTTTATCTATTTGATATTTATGCCCATTATGAAATGGATTATATTCACAAATGATTCCTATAATACGCATTATATCACCTCCATTGAATAATTTTATCAAATAGATAAAATAAAGTCTATTAATTACTTAAAAAGTATTTTAAAAATTTAGAATATATTGTATATTAAATTTGGGTGAGGTAGTATGAATTATGAATTAGTATATTATACTAAAAAGGGAAGAAATGAAATAAAACATGTAATAGTTTCTGGATCTTTAAAAGATATAGATAATTTTATATTAAAAAAAGATATTAAAAGAAATCTTGAATTGTTTCATTATATAGATTATTTTGATACAAAGAAAGCACATGATTTTAAAATAATATCATCTAATAATAAGAAGATAAAAGATATTATATATAGTGATAATTTAAGAAAAATATATGATTTAAATTTATTAGATACTTTATATAATTTATATATTAGAGAAGAAGAGTTTAAAAATATATTTAATAATAGAATTTTATCTAAAATTATTAATATGAAAGATGAGAGTAAGATTAAGGATATAGCGTTAAATGTAAAAAGATTTTATCCTAGTTATGATGCATTTTATAAGTTTTTTACAGATTATTTATCTGTTAATGTAAAAATGGATGAAAATAAAGAATTAATTGTTAATTATTCTTATACTAGATATAGAGAATTATCTATGCTTTGTTTAGATTATATAAACGAATATAAAAATAGTGAGGTGAAAAAATATGTTAAAAGTAGAAAACGTAACTAAATATTATGGAGATTTAAAAGCTGTAGACAACTTAAGTTTTGAAGTTAATGATGGGGAAATATTTGGTTTACTAGGACTTAATGGTGCCGGTAAAACAACTACTTTTAGAATGATTTTAAATTTAATAGATGATTATTATGGTACTATTACTTTAGATGGAGAAAAAATAGATTATAGTAAAACTGATAAGATAGGATTTTTAACTGAAGAAAGAAGCTTGTTAACTAAAATGAGTGTAGTTGATCAAATAGTATTTTATGGTAGATTAAAGGGGATGAGTGAAAAAGATATATTAAAAAAACTAGATTATTATTTAGATATATTTAAAATAAGTGAATATAAAAATAAAAAAATAAAAGAATTGTCTAAAGGTAATCAACAAAAAATTCAATTTATATCTGCCATTATAAATGATCCTAAATTATTAATACTTGATGAACCATTCTCAGGATTAGACCCACTTAATGTAGAATTATTTAAAAAAGTTATACTTGAATTAAAAGGGAAGGGGACTACAATAATATTTTCATCTCATAGAATGGAACACGTAGAATTGTTTTGTGAAAAACTTGTTATATTAGTTAAAGGTAAATCAGTATTAGAGGGTAATTTAAAAAAGATTAAAGAAGATTATAAGAAAAAGAAAATTAAAGTTATTGGAAGTATTGATGTAGACAAAATTAAAAAGATTAAAGGGGTTATTGATGTAGAAGAGACTAAGATTGAATATATAATTACTATTAAAGATGATAGTGTTGTAAAAAAAGTATTTGATTATATTAAAACAGTTGATGATATTACTAAGTTTGTTGTAGAACTTCCTTCATTAAACGAAATATTTGTGTCAATAGTAGGTGATAAATATGATGAATAAATTTTATTATTTAATTGGTCAAAGTTTAAAAAAGAAAATAAAAAGTAAATGGTTTTTAATTATAAATATATTGTTATTTGTTGGTATAATATTATTTATAAATATAGATAGTGTAATATCTTTATTTGGTGGGGATTTTAATGATGAAAAAAATGTTATTGTTATAAGTGATATTAGTGATACTAATGTGTATGATACATTTAGTTCAAGCTTTAATAATAATATGGAAATATTAAATAATGATACAAAGTATAAAATAAGTTTTAGTAATGATAATAAAAAAGATATAAAGAAAAATATTGATGAAGATGATATATTAATAAATATTATTGATAATGGTAATACTATTAAAGCAGAAGTAATATCACTTGATAAAATAAATAATGTATTTTATCAAATAATAACTAGTTCATTAAATGATACTAAGAAAGTAGTAAGTTTATATAGAAGTGGTATAAATATAGAAGATTATAATAATATTAATTCTAATATAGAAATATCTAGAGAAGTTATAAATGATGATAAAAGTGTAGATGAAAATTTAGAACTTATTATGGGTACTATATTTCCAATATTAATATTGCCTATATTTATGCTATCTATATTGTTAGTACAAATGATTGGTGCTGAAATAAATGATGAAAAAACTACAAAGGGAATGGAAATAATCATATCTAATGTTAGTCCAAAAGTTCATTTTGCATCAAAAATAATAAGTGGTAATTTATTTGTAATAATACAAAGTCTTATTTTAGGTATAGCTTTTGGTATAGGATTAATTATTAGAAATAATATAGGTAGTGAAGCAACTAATAGTATTCTTGATTTTTCAATGATTATTGATACATTAACTAAGACAGGTATTATGGATAAATTATATTTTATATTACCACTTACTATAGTATTAATGTTACTTACGTTCTTAACTTATTCATTAGTTGCTGGTATACTTGCATCTATGACTACTAATATAGAAGATTATAGTCAAATACAAGCACCACTTGCTATAATATCAGTTGTAGGCTATTATTTAGCGATTATGTCACCAATGTTTGATGGTTCTATTCTTATTAGAATAGCTAGTTATATTCCGTTTATAAGTGGTGTATTATCTCCTGCATTACTTATGATGGGACAAATAAATATTTATGATGTAATAATATCAATATTAGTACTTATATTAACTAATTATTTATTAATTAAATATGGAATAAAAGTATATAAAGAAGGAATATTAAATTATTCATCTAAAGATGTATGGAAAAAAATAGGTAAAGCTCTTAAAAATAAATGACAATAAATAAAATTTGTGTTACTATATATTTAAGATACGCGAGGTGTGATATGGAACTATTAAGAGTGTATAATGAACATAATGAATATATCAATCAGCTTGTTGATAGAGATATAGTTCATATAAAGGGGTTATGGCATAGAGAAGTTTTAATTATTGTTATAAATAAAAAGGGAGAAGTATTACTTCAAAAAAGAAGTAATACTAGAAAATATTATCCAAACAAATGGGCATTATGTGCAGGACATGTTGTTGGTAGCGAAAAAGTATACAGTACGGCTATTAGAGAGTTAAAAGAAGAAATTGGTTTAAAAGTATGTAAAGATGATCTAAATTTTATTGGTATATATAAAAAAGATGATCCAAAAAATAGAAAGTTTAGTTATATTTATATCGTTAGAACAAATACTGATATAGATGAATATACTATTCAAAAAGATGAATTATCACAACTAAAATATATTTCAATATCAAAATTAATTAAATTAACTAAGTCAGATGATAAGTCTTTAGCTTTTCATAAAGATACTTTTCATATATCTTTATTTAAATATATTAAAGAAAACATAATTTAATTAACTTTTCACATATTTATCCCATATTCCTTTTATATAATTAAATTACAAGAAAGGAAGTGGTATATGATAAATACTAAAAAGAAAAACTAATAATAAATACTTAAAACCTTACAAAACAAATTTTAATGATTAACAAAATATTGATATAGTCAATATATAATAAAATTCTCACTCCGAACAACTTTAAAATCACCACTATGCGATTTATAGTGGTGATTATTTTATTTTATCAACATTTTTAAAATTCATTTTAGCTACATTTTTTAATTCATCAAAACCATATTTTTTTACAAACTCTTTAGCAAATTCATCTACTAAGTCAGATGCACCCTTTAAAAAGAACATATCATATTTTTCTCCAAGTTTATCTAAATATGTTAGAAACGTATAACGACTTATTAAAGCAGCGCAAGCAACAGCCATGTTTTTATCTTCTGCTTTTGTCATAAATACAATATTATTCACTACATTTTCTTCATCTTTAATATAATTATAATAATTTTTAGGACTAGCAAATTGGTCTAATATAATATATTTACAATCATTATGTCTATTAGATAATTTAAATAATACTTTATTATGCATTATAGCTTTTATAGCGTTCATATTGTATCCTTTATCAGTCATTTCATTAAATTCAATATTATTCATTAAATATATTTCATAATCTATTTTTTCCATAACTTGAGGAGTAACTTTTAGTATAGTTTCATCACTCATTTTTTTTGTATCACGAATATGAAGGTCCTCTAAAAATTTAATATCTGTATCTTTTACATAACTTGCACATACAACAATTGGTCCAAAAAAATCACCAGTACCAACTTCATCGCTGCCAATAGATGTAATATTATAATAATCTCTTGTATCTTCTTTTTTACCCATAACTTTCTTTTTCTTAACATATGTACACTTTGGATAATTAGAACATCCTGTAAATTTACCGTATTTTCCTTCTCTTACAATTAGTTTTCCACCACATTCTGGACACAATTCATCAGTCTCTTCAACAAAACTACTCTTCTTCTTCTCACCAGTAATCATTCTCCACATATTAGCGTCCACATCCGCACTAATTCCTTGAAATACAACTTTACCAGATTTATATATAGTAATTACTGTATCTTCTTCATCTGCTTGTAATATTGCATATGGTGGTGTTTTAATTCTTCTTTTTGGTGTATAATAATCTACTATTTTCTTTAATAGTTCTTCATTTTTAATATCTAATACTTCAGTTCTAACTTTTTTCATTATAACTCCTCCAATAAATGTATTTTAACATAAAACTTATATATTTGTAAACAAAAAAATGTTTGATTTTAACTGTAGTTTATGTTATAATATCCGACAAAAGGGAGCCTTGTATCATGAATATATATAAACAAATAAAATTAAGTAATTTAAATAAAGAAAAACAACATAATATACTTAATTTTACATTAAATACTAATTTTGAATTTAGAAAAAAATTAGATATTGATAAAACTCAAAAATTTGGTACAGAAATAGAATTTATATATCCTACTAAAAGTGTAGATATATTAAACAACTATATAGAAAACAATTTTAGTAACTGGATATTAGAAGAAGAAATACATTGTTATAATGGTGAATTATCATCAGATGGCATGGAATTATCTTCTGACATATTAAATTCAAATCAATGTAATCTATTAGAACTTAAAACTCTTTTTGAATATTTACAAAAAGATGCAAAAATCAATTTATCATGTTCTAATCATATTCATTACGATATAAATATATTAAGAAATAAATATATATATTATGAGAGATTTTTAAAATTTTTTTCTGTATATGAGCCAATAATCTATAAATTTAGTTGTGGTGAATTATCTTTTTTAAGAAATTGTATTACTAGATACTGTAATGAAATTGGTAAAGATTATTACATTACACTAAAAGATAAAAATAAAAGAAATATAAAATATTTAAAAGATAAATATAATGAAAAAAGTAAAGCAATAAGATTTAGTAAATTTAATACAATTGAAATAAGAACACCAATGGGTACATTAAATCCATATATAAATCAAAACTATATATTATTCTTTTATAAAATATTTGAATATATTAAAAGTAATAGATATAATGAAGAACTAATTAATAATAAATTTAATAATATAATAAATAGAAAAACAATAATAGAAGAATATGACAACATTAATATTGATGATGTATTTAATTTATGTGATATGTTATATCAAGATACTAAAGATAAAATCTATTTTCTAAAACAAACATTAAAATTATATAATAATAAAGATTATAGTTATTGTAAAATAATATAATGAATACTAATAAAATATTAAAAACATCATTTAAATATAGAGATAATCTAGATTTTAAATATAATTTTAAGTTTGGTACAGAAATAGAATTTATTTCTCCTACATCTAGTAAATTAATAAATAAATTTACTAATAAATATAATTGTAATGATAACGATATTAAAGATTATAGTAAATATAATATTAGTATTGATGCTAGCCATTACGACTTTGAACAAAGTTATAAACCAATAGAAATATCAACACCAATATTATATACAAATAATGATACATCAAACATATTAAATGATATATATATGTTTTTAATAAATAATAAATCTTGTGTAAATTTACGTTGTGGCAATCATTATCATTTTTCATTAGACATACTAAAAAATAATTTTACATACTATAATAATTTATTAAAATTAATTAGTGCATATGAACACATAATATATAAATTTGGAAGTGCAGAATTATCATATTTAAGAAAAAATATAGATATACACTCAAATAGTATTAAAAGTAATACACAAAGAAATTCTATAGACGAAATAAAAAATTATTATAATTCAAAAAGATATGGAGTAAGATTTACACCATATGATACTATTGAAATAAGATATTTATTTCAATCACTTAATCCATATATAACCCAAAATAATTTATATTTTATATATAAATTATTTGAATATGCAATATCTAATAAATATGATAATGAATTAATAGAAAATAGACTTAAAAATAAAAGTAATGATTATATTGAAGATGCAAAAGAATTAAGTAATATATTATTTGATGATAAACTAGATAAATTATATTTTCTAAAACAAGTATTAAAATTATATAATAAAGATGATTTAAAAATGAGTAGAATACACAATATTAATATCAAACAATATATATATAAATAAATATTATAAAAACTTATTTATTTTTATCTATTTTTATTATATAATTTAAGTATAAACAATGAAAGGAATGATTATATAATGAATATAGTTGATATTATTTTAATATTATTATTAGTTTTAGGTGCAGTATTAGGATTTAAAAGAGGCGCAGTTAAAACTATTTCATCATTTTTATCTTTACTAATAGCTATAATAGTAGCAGTAATATTTAAAAATCCTTTAGCAGATCTATTTTATAAGATACTACCATTTTTTGATTTTGGTGGAGAATTAAAGGGTGCTTATGTAATAAATATATTGTTATATCAAGTAATAGCGTTCTTTATAATATTTAGTATAATGTTAATAATAACAAGATTAATATCATTCATTGGTAATACTATAGAAAAAGCATTAAAAGCAACAGTAGTATTAGAAATACCGTCTAAAATATTTGGAGTGATTGCTGGTGCTTTAGAAATGTACATATATTTATTTATTATAGTATATGTATTATGTTTACCAATGTTACAATTAAATTTTATGAAAGATAGTAAAATATCTGAAATGATGATAAATAACACACCATTACTTTCTAATTCAGTTGGTAAAACAATAGATGTATTTAATGAATTATATGAATTAAATGGTGAATATGATAGTGTAGAAACATACAATAGAGAAACATTAAAAGTAATACTAGATAATAATATAGTAAGTAAAGAAACTGTAAAAGAACTTATTGATAGCGGCAAATTAAAAAATTGTGATGTAGATGATTTACTAAAATAAAAAATAATGATAGAATAAAAATGTAGAAGAAAAATATAAAACAAGCCCTCCCGGACACAAACATATGTTCGGGGGGGTTGAACTATATAAAAACCTTTACTTGTTTTATAAATAGTAAAGGAGTTTTAATAATGGAAGAGAAGAAAAACAAAAAACAAACAATAATTATAGTTATCGCAGTAATAGCTGTTATCGCACTATTAATAGGAGCA
>CALVSV010000011.1 GCA_944359595.1 uncultured Bacilli bacterium | reverse complement strand
TATGCATTTGCTTTAGCAAAAAGATTTGGAACAGTAAAAACATATGAGGATTGGATACAACCTGCAATAGTTTCTAATACAATAGAACTACTAAATAAAGAATTACCAAAATTAAAGGATAAAATAGAAAATGTTCAGTTATGTTTTACTACAGACCCCTTTATGAACGGATATGAAGATGTGAAAGAGTTGTCATTAAAAGTAATAAAAAAAATTAACGAGTATAATATTCCATGTCACATTTTAACTAAAGGGAAATTACCTGAAGAATTACTAAAAACCTCTAAAATAAATTGGTATGGTATTACTTTAGTGTCATTAGATGAAGAATTTAGAAAGAATTATGAGCCTGGGACATGTGAATATATGGAGAGAATAGAAGCTCTAAAAAAACTTCATGATAAAGGATTTAAAACATGGGTAAGTATAGAACCTTATCCAACGCCCAATATCATTAATCAGGATTTAAAAGAAATATTAAATAAAATTGATTTTGTGGATAAAATTATATTTGGTAGGTGGCATTATAATAAAAAAATATCAGAGTATAAAGAATTAAAAAAATTTTATAATAGATGTGCTGACCATGTTGAAAAGTTTTGCGAAGAAAAGAATATTCAAGTACATATAAAAAATAAAACAAAAAGTTGAAAATAATTTGATAAATATATATAATATATTAAAAAAAAGGCGCTAGTACAGGCTTTATAGTTTGTATTGCGTTTTTTTGTTAATGTAGTGAAAGTGTGGTAGTATAGTATGATTAAAAGTGATAAAACAAAATTAGAATTAATTAGACTTGAAGGTATACGAAACTTAATAGTTAATAAAATTAATGAGGAACAGTTAATTGAAATTATAAAACAGGAATTTAATTTCGATTCAAAAAAGTGCTATGAAATATTAAAAAAATTAAATAGAAGCCAGTTAATAAAAATAATTGATAAAAGCAATACTATTAGTTCAAATGATATTGATGAAACATATGAACAATATAGGTATGGTCTAAAGCCAGGATTTACTATTTTTACTTTTTTAAATTGTGAGTTAAGTGAAATAAATAGTAATGAAATAACTAAAAAAATAGAGAATAAATTAGTTAACCTTCACTATTTTGAAGATTCTAAATTCAAATCTCTTACTTTAAAGAATATAATGAAAATAAGAGATAATACATTTGAGTTTTCTTTTACGTATTTAAGTAAATACACATATATTAATGATTCCGATGAACCCGATTATATATATGAATTAAAAGATTGTTTTGTGTGGATAAATTTAAAAAATAATTTTTTAGCAATAAAAAATTGCCCAAATGATATTCAAAATAAACTTTTAAACTTATTTTCTAATATTTTAAATGTATCTTTATATAATATAAAAATTACCAAAAAGTTAATTGATGAAGTATTTAATGGGAAAATAAAAAAAGGGACTTTTATAAAGCCAGATGCAACTGATGAAGAAGTTGCTAAAATAATAATTGCAGATGAAGAATTGACTAAAAAAAGGATATATCAAGACAGCGTAAGCAGTTACGATATGTCCAATACTTTCTTGGATGAACAATTAGATGATAGTACTAAAAGCACACTAGGAATAAATTGTAAATCTGGTAAAATTTATTTAACAAAAAATGTAAACGCAACACAATTTAGAAACTGGAGTATAAATAACATAAATAAAATTATAAATTATCTTAATGATATTAATAATTGTAAAGAAAAAGATATTTTTCAATCAAGAAATATATTATCAAATACGAATTATAGTAGTGATGAGAAAAACATTATTGAAAATATTTGTTACAATATATTCATGTATATAAATTCAGGAGAAACATCCTTCTTAATGCAAAAAGATGTTATGGTTATTAAAAACAAATTAAGGAGTAAGTTTTATACCACTTTATTTGGTTTCTGCGATGTTTGTAAAGAAGAAACACAATTATTTTGCCCAAAATGTAATAGAAGTAATTTGAAATTAATAAAGAATGGTATTTATTGTATGGAATGTGATGAAAACATTTTGACTTTTTTGTGTGATGAAGGTCATAATATATATGGTAATAATTTAGTTGATATAATAAGACTAATTCCACATCGAGAATTTATAGATGAAATTAATGGTTATCTTTTGACTAACTTTGGAGTAAGATTAGAAGGAAGTTTTGTCTTGGAAAAAAATCATTTAAGCATTCATAAATATTCATCAGGAGAGATTCTTGATTATACAAAAATAGAGGAATTTAAAAAAATTCATGAAATCAATAGTATAAATATTAAAGACCAACTAGATAAATATAATAAGATTAAAGAAAAATGTAAGAAGTGTAGTAATGATGAATGCTCTATATGCATTAACGATACAAATTTATGTATAATGAAGTTATTTCTAGGTTTTGGTAATTATAGGCCAAGCCCACATCAAGGTCAAGAGTTCGGCGATGTTAATTTTAAAATTACATATGAAGGAAAAGAATATAATTTTGTCGGAATTGCGAAAAGCAAACCTAAGTCAGGTATTTTAAATTTGTCGGATCAAGCCAGTAGGGAAATGATACAGCAAATATTGATGATGAGTAGGGATAAAAGAGTTGATGTGATAGGTGCAATATGTCCTGCAAAATTTCATGATCAATTGATACAAGAATTATATTATTTAGCTAGAATAACACAGGTAAAAATTATAATTTTGGATGATATTTTTATGAGTAAACTTTTAACTTATCGAAATATATAATAATTAAAATAAAAATATACTTGCAATCTCCCTCAAACAGAGCTAACATACAACACAAGGAATCGATTTTTATTTAATTATTTTAAAAGATGATAATCATCGCCCATAATTCATAAAGTCGAAATGCCAAAGTATATTTATATAGCTACATTATTTCTTTGTAATATCTAGCAAGTTATGACATTGCAAGTAACGAAATTAGCTATAGTATACTGTATATTTTAAGATATAAACCAATTAAAGAATACTCATTGATTTATAATAAAATATTTTCTATAAAATTAAATGTAACTATAGTAATAAATTAAGAAAAAAACAAAAAATTACTTTATAGAGTAACTTTTTAAAGAAAAATTGAATTAATAATTTTTTTGACAATAAATGGAAAAAACAATATAATTTGTGTATAGAAAAAAATGGCAAATAAGAGGGATGATATGGTAAAACTTTCAGTAATAAAAGATGCTTTAGAAGATGTTGATATGAATAGCACTTGCTATTTTAACAAAGAAACAAATGAAGTATTATGGAGTTGGAGTTATAATGAGGAGTATTCTACATATAAAGAAGAAGATGAATTTAATGACAATATAATTTGTATGTTTAATTATTTTTCTAAAAATGATTATGATATAATGCAAGATTTTATTGATACTATTGAAGATATTAATTTAAGAGAAAAGTTATATGATGCTACAAGAAGTAGGGGAGCATTTAGTAGATTTAGGTATATTGTTGAATCTAGTGATTTACTTGAAGAATGGTATAAATATAAAGATGAAAAATATAAAGTCATTGCTAAAGAATGGTGTATTGATAATAATATAGAATTTGAAGAGGATTGTTAATAGGTGAGGATATGAAATATGATAAATATATAATAAAGAAAGATAAAACAGATTTACTTTCTTCCTTAAAAGCATTAAATAAGGATATAATTAATGAAAGCCTTGAAGATTATGATTTAGATAATATAGAAGATTTAAAAGAATATATCATAGATAGCTTTGCATTCTGTTTAAGTGCTTCTAAAACAGATCTATTTACTAGGCTTTATT
>CALVSV010000010.1 GCA_944359595.1 uncultured Bacilli bacterium | reverse complement strand
CAAATTAAAATACACCAAATTTATATTGGACTACCTGATCCTAAAGTAAATAGATATGTTAATTTTTAAATTATATAAACCAAAAAATGGATAAAATTTCAAAATTATAATGACAAAATATAAAAGTCAATATATGTAAATATTTTGTAAAATTGTACTAATTAAATTTATTTTTATTGCATAATATGATATAATGATATAGTTCATGAGGTGAATCAAATGAATCATTTAGAAAATATAAAAGATAGAAAATATAAATATATTATTTCAGATATAGTTGATAATCCAGAATTTCAAAAACTTGATAATATAGTACACCATGGTGAGACAAGATTTTATCATTGTCTAAAAGTATCATATTATTCATATAAAATTTCTAAATTCTTAAAACTTGATTATAAGGCAGTAGCTCGTGCAGGATTATTACATGACTTTTATTTTGATAGAACTATAAACAAAAACAAAACTGTAGACAAAATAAAATTATTTTCTACACAACATCCTAAAGATGCAGTTAAAAACGCTACAAAACACTTTGATCTATCAAAAAAAGAAGAAGATATAATCGCAACTCACATGTTTCCGATTGACTACAAAATACCAAAATATATGGAATCATGGATAGTAAGCTTTACAGATAAAATAATAAGTTTTAAAGAATTTGGCATTAAATTAAATTATAAAATATATGCTGCATTAAACATTTGGGTAATATTATTTATAAATATAAAAAAGTAACATAATGTTACTTTTTTATATTAAAATTAATTAATAAGTTATATAGATACATGTAAAATCCAAATTATTTATATTATTATCATTAAATGGTAAAGTTTTAATATCATAATCTTTAATAAATTTACGTAAATTTCTATATGCATCTGGACTAATATTTCTATAATATTGCTTATTTACATTAATATATTTAGTTACACCATCTATTATTTCATTTAATATATGAGATTTTATCACATCAATTACTAAATCTTTATTATATTCACTGTTTTCTTCATATGTTATAAATAAATCGTTATCACTATCTATAGTAAAAAAACCTACATATGTATTATCTAATTTTACTAACATAGATATGCTGTTCTCGAAAGAACTTCTTGTTATATATGAAAATACAGATACTTCTTCATACATAAACCCACTTCCTACTCTATGTTAATTGTAATAATTTTTTTTATGCATGTCAATATTTTTTAATTTTTTTATATTGATTGTTTTTAACTTTTTTATTTACTGAATTTGAAAATTCAAATATACCAGATTCAACACTACCATCTATTGAGAAATATAGCAATACATCAATAATATTTTTTCTCTTCAATTTTCTTATATTATCTCTATTTTCTCTAGAAAAATAATTTAGCCAATTATCTTTATTTAAATACATAGAACCTAATGCAGTATAAGCTTGTTCTACACCATGTTTAGATATAGTTTCATATATAGCGTCATCCATTATTTTTAATGTTTTATTTATCTTTTTTAATTTTGATATTCGATTACTTATAGAATTTATTTTAGGTGAAGTATCGCTATGTTTAACCGGTTGAGTTGAATAATAATCTCCATCAAATTTTAACATTTCATCACCATAGCTAATTCCCCCATCAACACAATACACATCTGTATATGTACCACTACTATTAATTAAATCAAGGTTTTTACCTTTTCTTAATTTTTCTGGAGTATGACCAATTATTTCAATTACATTTGGTGGAACATCCATAGGATCATATTTATTACCAGGTCTAAACCATAATATTTGATACTCCTTACTTTCAGGATTAAATCCTAATCTAGCATAGTCATCTAAATTAAAAGCATAATTTGATTTAAATATATTTAAATTGAAAAATGCATGAGCAAATACATAAGTTTTACCATTATATATATGCACCTTTTGAAGTGGTTGTTTTCCCAACCAATTTAACAATGATTTAAATCCATTTGATTTATATGCTTTTAATGCATCAATATCTTTAATAGTAGTATATTGATTGTTTTGCATTAACATCTCTTTTGCAAGAATACTATCATATTTACCATATTCATATAAAAAACTATCATGATTACCTGGTATATAAAATATTTTTTTAGGATATTTATCACATAATTCTTTTATTTTAAATAATACGCTTAATCCATTTTTACCTTGTAAATCTAATCCTCGATCAGTTGCATCACCTAAAATAAATATTTTATCATATTCATTTAAATAATAGTTTTTAATTTTTTCAATAGGATAATCATATCCATGAAAATCACTTATCGCAATGAATGAATTTGGAACAATATTTTTGTTCATAATATAACCCCCTTAACTGATAATAATTATACCATATTTTGCTTTGTATTTCAAATATACATTAAAATTAAGAAATCAAGTTTTATTGATTTCTTAATTTTGCATCATAAGTACTTTCTACTTTATCAATTATATTATTAAATATTTTCATTACTTCATCATCTGTTAATGTTCTATCAACATCAGAAAACACAAGTTTAAACGATATAGATTTTTTATTTTCATCAATATTTGTACCAGTATATACATCAAATACACTAACGTTTTTTAATATATTTGTACCATTTTTCTTAATTAAATTAATTATATTAGATGCTTCAAAATCTTTATCTACTAAAAAGGCCATATCTTTTACTATTGTAGGATATTTAGAAATTTCTTTATATTTAATATTTCTTATTTTTAAATCATATAATGCGTCTATATCAAGTTCAAATACGTATGTATCCTTTTTTATAGTAGGCATTACTTCGCCAATTAACCCAACCCTTTTTCTATTTACATATATCGATGCAGATCTATATGGGTGCATTTCTTTAGGTAATTCAGTATTCTTAAATTCATATCTACCATCTAATTTTAAATATGAGAATAAACTTTCTATTATACCCTTAATTACATAAAATGATGAAGGTATAGTATTTTTTAATATATTATTTACTATATAATTACCATGCATAACGCATGAACATATGCTTTTTTCTACAATTTTATTATCTAATTCATAATATATATTAGACATTTCAAATATATTAACATCGTTTATATTTCTAGCATTATTATATTCACATACTTCTAATAATGATGGTATCAAGCTATAACGAGTTACTTTTTTATCATCACTTAGTGGATCTATTACACTTATATTTTTAAACTTATCATTAGTAAATTGTTTAGATTTTTCTTCGCTAGTTAACGTATAAGTTATTACATCATAAAGTCCTAAAGATATTAAATATGATTTTATATCCATCTTATATTTTTCATATGAAGAAATTCCACCGCTTTTTATACTTCCAAATGGTAGTGTACCTTCCATTAAACTATATCCATTAATTCTTCCAATTTCTTCTATTATATCTTCTTTAATTGAAATATCTAATCTTCTTGACGGAACTTCTATATTCAATAAATCACAATTAATATTATATTTAAATCCAAGTCTTGATAAGATTTCATTTATTTTATCATTACTTATATTCATTCCAAGTACATTTCTAATATTATCGTATTTTATATTTATTATCTTTTTTTCAATATCAATATTAGAGTATATTACATAATCATCTAATATTTTAGCATCAGCATATTTTTCAAGTAGATGGCAAGCCCTATCAAGCGCTATTTTTGTTCTATTATAGTCTATTCCCTTTTCAAATCTATTTGATGCTTCACTTTTTAAGATACGTTTTGAAGTATTTCTTATATTTATAGGATTAAAAATTGCAGCTTCTATAGTAATATTTTTAGTAGTATCTAAAACTTCGGTAGAAGCTCCGCCCATAACACCTGCAAGACCTACTGCTCCATCCCTATTAGCTATAACTATATCTTCATCATCTAAAATTCTATCTATATTATCAAGTGTTTTAAGCTTTTCTTCATTTTTTGCCATTCTAACAATAATATCATTACCTAATTTATCGCTATCAAAAAAGTGTAGAGGTTGTCCATATTCAAGCATAACGTAATTAGATATATCTACTACATTATTTATAGGTCTTATTCCACTAGCAATAAGTCTAGATTTAATAAACTTAGGACTTTCTTTTATATTTACATCTTTAACCATTTTAGTAACATATAATGAGCAATTTTTTGTTTTAACATCTAAATTAATATGATTTTTAGTACTATCATTTATTGTTTTATATGTAGTATCAGGATATTTTACTTCTCCTCCATATAAACTAGAAAACTCATGTGCCATTCCTAACATACTTAATAAATCACTTCTATTAGCAGTAAGTTCAAAATTTATTATTTCATCATCCAATTCTAAATAAGATAAAGCGGATTTACCTATTTCTTCATCACTACAATCTATTAAATATATACCATCCTTAAATTCTTCTTTAACATATTTTTCTTGTATACCTATCTCTTGTAGTGAACAAAGCATTCCGTTAGATTCAACACCACGTAATACTGTTTTTTTAATATTTATACCACCAGGAAGCGTCGCACCATCTACCGCAACTATTACATAAGCATTAGCGCATACATTTGACGCACCACATACAATTTGTAATTCTTTATCCCCAATATCTACATTACACACATGTAAATGATCAGATTGAGGATGTGAAACACAACTAATAACTTTTCCTATAACTAGATTAGTCGCACTACTTAGTTTAGTTATTTCTTCTATTTCATTACCAATAAGAGGCATATCTTCTTCTATTTTTTTAGTATCTATATCTTTAATATCAATATATTCATTTAACCATTTCTTACTTACTAACATTATCTTCACCCTTTTCTATCGCATTAAATTGAGATAAAAATCTTATATCGTTAGTATAAAAATCTCTTATATCTCGCACTTCATACTTAAGCATAGCTATTCTTTCAACACCTATTCCGAAAGCAAATCCAGTATATTTATCTGGATCATATCCACAATTTTTTAATACATTAGGATGTACCATTCCACCACCTAAAACTTCTATCCAGCCTGTTTTTTTACATATATTACATCCCTTGCCATCACATTTAAAGCATGACACGTCAATCTCAACGCTAGGTTCAGTAAACGGGAAAAAAGATGGTCTAAATCTTAATTTGCGCTTGCTTCCAAATAATTTTGTTATAGCTATTTCTAATGTTCCTTTTAAATCTGACATAGATATGTTTTCATCAACTACTAATCCTTCTATTTGGTGAAATTCGTGTGAATGAGTTGCATCATCATTATCTCTTCTATATACTTTTCCAGGACAAATTATTCTTATTGGTGTTTTTTCCTTGTTTTTTAACATTGTTCTTATTTGCACTGGTGATGTTTGAGATCGCAATAATACTTCGTCTGTAATATAAAATGTATCTTGCATATCACGTGCCGGATGAGATTTAGGTATATTTAATAATTCAAAATTATATAAATCATTTTCTATTTCGGGACCTGACTCTACATCGTAACCCATAGATATAAATATTTCTTTTACCTCTTCTATTACCCTATTTAATGGATGAAATGAAGCTGTAGGAATATATGTACCAGGTAGTGTAACATCTAATCTTTCTTCTTCTAATTTTTTCTTTAATTCTGCTTCCCTAATTTTTGAGGCAATAGCTTCAAGTTTTGTTGTTACGTTTGTTTTTAATTGATTTAACTCTTTACCATACTCTTTTTTTTCTTCGTTAGATAATTCTTTCATTTTGCCAGATAAAAGAGTTATAATTCCTTTTTTTCCTAAGTATTCTACTCTAAACTCATTTAATTCACAAGCATTAGAAATATTTTCTATTTCTTCTTCGATTTTTTTAATTAGTTCTTTATCTATCATTTCTTTTCCTCCTTAAAAAAAACTTTTCCATCCATCTAAGGACGAAAAAGTCTTCCGCGGTACCACCTTAATTCAATAAGCACTTATCTCTTAACGCGAGTTATTCGAAAAGACTAAAAGGTGAATTCATAAAATGTCGTTACCAGTTTACATCAACCACTGGCTTTCTATAAACAACTTAGATTATTACTATTTCTTTATCGCGGTCTTTTTAACTAAATAAATTGTAACACATTTAAAATATATTGTAAATGCAAAATATAATATTATGTACTTTTTTATATATTAACTTCTAGGATGATAGTTTTTATAATCATTCTTTACTTGATTTAATGATATATGAGTATAAATTTCTGTAGTTGATATATCACTGTGTCCTAAAAATTCTTGTATACTTCTTAAATCGGCACCATACATAAGCATGTGTGTCGCAAATGAATGTCTAAGTGTATGTGGTGATATATTCTTTTTAATATTTTTTTCTTTAGCTAATGTTTTAATTAATTTGAAAAAACCTTGTCTAGTAATTTGTTTTCCATGATTATTTAAAAATAATTTATCACAAAAATACCCTTTTAATAAATTTTGTCTATGATAATCTAAATATAATTTTAAATATTTAATCGCTGTATCCCCTAAAGGTATGATGCGTTCTTTATTTCCTTTACCAATAGTGCGAACTTGCGCATATGTAAAATCGATAGAATTTAAATCTAAATTTATAAGTTCACTAACTCTTAAACCTGTTGCATACAATACCTCAAGCATTGCTTTATTTCTATAATCAAAATCAGTATTTAAATCTATATCTAATAATTTATCAACTTCTTCTACACTAAGTACGTTAGGTAGATATTTACCAAGCTTTGGCCCACTTATATTTTCACTAACATCTTGTTTTATAAAATTATTTTTTAATAAAAACTTATGATATTCTTTTATACACGTTAAATTATGTATTATACTTCTATCGGATAAATTATTATCTTTCAAATATTTTAAATAAGATTCAATATCTTTTGTATTAATATTATCTATTTTTTTAATTCCTTTTTTATTTAGATATTTTATATATTTATTTATATCATTAGAATATGAATTATATGTATTTTGACTAAGTTTTTTTTCGATAAGTAGCGAATCTAAAAAATCATCTTCGTACATATATTATATACTCCTCCCTATACTTATTAGTATATATTACTATTTTTATTTAGTCAATCACTACAAAAAATGAGTAAAAACATATTGTTTTTACTCAAAATTTTTTAATTATATTTTGTAACTGTACCAGAATAAACTCCGATCCAAGTTCTTGATAAAGTTTTTGTTTGTCCATAATAACTACATGATCCAAGTTGATCTCTTATATCAGATCCTTCATATGGATTTAATTCATAGAATGAATCTTTTGTAAGAATACCACTATATCCATTGTTGTTATAGAAATATGTTGCATGGTCATCATTATTTAACTTAGCTACAAATTCCCAAGCATCAGCACCACTTGCATTTGGATTAACACATTTATATTCAGAAGTTACAACATTTTTCCATTCATAGTTGTTAATTTCTTTAGTTTTGATTTGTCCACCATAAGTATTACTTTCATATTTGTTATTATTATCTATAATTTGAACTTGTCTAACTACTGAACTTGTAATACCATGTTTTGTTGTTGCTGAATATGTAATATAATAATATCCAGGTCTGTTTATATTAACATTATTAGATACAACCTTAACTTTTAATTCTTCTCTAGTGTATGGATCTGTTGCAGTTGGTAAATCTATATTTGATAATTTACAATTTGAAGAACCTATATTACATTTTTTAATTTCAACATCGTCCCATTTTGCAGGTGATGTTTTATCTTCATATGTTGTGTATTCTTCATATTGTTGATATTTACCATCTAAATCTCTAACTATAACTGATATATTTATGTATCTACATCTAGCATCTGTATTTCTATTACATATTGAAAATGACATTATATAACTACCTACTTTAGTATTGTCAACATTGTTATATAACATTGTTACTTCACCATCTGTTTCAATTATTGAATATGGATCAAATGTTTCAAATAAATTGATATATATTGATCTATCATATCTAACAGCAGGTACTTCTGCATTCTTTTCTAAATATTCATATTTATCATTACTTACATTATCATAATAATAATCATCATAGTTATTAGAATAATTATATCCTTTCTTATCAGTATTATCTACTTTTGTAGATTTTGTTGTACTAAATACGTTTGTTGTTAATGTAATAAAACCTAATGCAAATGTTAAAATAGCAAGCATAATTATTTTGAAATTGTTCTTAAAAAACTTTTTCATATAAAAACCTCCCTTTTATGGCTTATATTATAGCACGTTTTTTAAAAAAATCAAGTTTTTTTTACAATTTAAGTAAAAAAACACTTAAAATCAGTGCTTTTTAGTATTTTTTAATTAATATTTATACTTTTTTGTCTTTATATCATTTTCTATTTTATCTATAAATTCATCAATATACATATCTTTAGTTATATCACTACCATGTAATCTATAACTAATTTTTTTACTATCTCTTTCTTTATTACCTAATATTAATGTATATGGAATCTTTTTAATTACTGACTCACGTATCTTATAATTCATCTTTTCATCTCTATCGTCAAGAGTTATTCTAAATCCCTTATTTTTTAGCCCTTCATATATTTCTTTAGCATATTCTAAATGATATTCATTATTTACTGGGATTATATTTATTTGTATTGGTGCAAGCCATAATGGTAAAAGACCTTTAGTTTCTTCTAATAAGAATGCGGTAAATCTATCAAGTGTTCCTAATATAGCTCTATGAATTACAACTGGTCTTTGTTTTTTACCTTCTTCATTTATATAATTTAGATCAAATTTTTCGGGTAATAAGAAGTCCAATTGACAAGTCGATAATGTTACATCATGCCCAATAGCGCTTTTAACTTGAACATCAAGTTTTGGTCCATAGAAAGCTGCTTCATCTTCTGCTTCATAAAATTCAATATTAAGTTTCTTTAATACATCTCTTAACATATTTTCTGCTTTATCCCACATTTCATCATTATCATAATATTTTTCTTTTTCTTTACCACGTAATGATAATCTAAATTTATAATCTGTAATATTAAAATCTTTATACACATCTAATATTAAATTAACTACACGACTAAACTCTTCACCAACTTGATCTAGTCTTACAAAAAGGTGTGCATCATTTTGACACATTGCTCTAACTCTTTCTAAACCACATACTGCACCACTCGCCTCATATCTAAAATCATGTGCAAGCTCCCCTATTCTAATAGGTAAATCTTTATATGAATGAATATCATTTTTATATATTAACATATGATGTGGACAATTCATTGGACGTAATACATATTCTTCTTCATCTAACTTCATGACTGGGAACATATCGTCTTTATAATGATCCCAATGCCCACTAGTTTTGTATAAATCTACACTACCAAGAGATGGTGTATATACATGATCATAACCAAGAGCTAATTCTTTATCAACAATGTATCTTTCTAATTCTCGTCTTATAACTGCCCCATTAGGAAGCCACATAGGTAAACCTTTACCAACTAAGTCATTTGTCATAAATATTTTTAGATTTGCGCCTAATTTTCTATGATCTCTTTGTTTTGTTTCTTCTAATTCGTTTAAATGATTTTCTAAATCTGTTTCATTGTCAAAACATACACCATATATTCTTTGTAGCATTTTATTTTTAGAATCACCCTTATAGTATGCTCCACTAACCTTTAATAATTTAAAATATTTACATTTTTTTGTACTAGATACGTGTGGTCCTCGACATAAATCAACAAATTCGCCTTGTCTATAACAAGTAATTATTGCATCTTCATCCATATTATTTATAAGTTCTATTTTATATGGATCATTTTTAAATAATTCTAATGCTTTTTCTTTTGTTAATTCTTCTCTTTTAATAAGCTTATCTTCTTTTACTATTCTTTTCATTACCTTACTTATTTCGTTAAGGTCATCTTCTGTAAGTTTTTTATCACCTAAATCAATATCATAATAAAAACCACTATCTATTACTGGACCTACCCAAAAACATGCGTCTGGATACAATCTTTTTACAGCTTGCGCTAAAACATGTGCGCAAGAATGATTCAATACATTTAACTTTTCGTCTTCTTTAAAATTTATCATATATAACCTCCAAAATGAAAAAAGCACCCTGTATTTAGGGAGTGCTTTACACGGTACCATCCTTAAGTTTACTTAATTGATATAACGGTTTTATCCGGAAATTATTTCTAATTCAACTATAAGGTAGTAACCATTAATATTATTTACTAGTTTTCACCTAGCACTAGCTCTCTATAAAATAATTAATTAATAATCTTATCCTTAATTATCGTCTTTATCTTCATTTATCTTATTCATATAATCAATATATATTTGTTTAAGTTCATCGTATTGTTCATCACTTAATGTTATTTTAGCATTAGAATGTGAACCAACAGTTTTTTCATGAATACCAAGAACTTCTCCATTTTTAACAAACACAACAGTTGGTGTATATATTCTTTTTATAGAATCATTCATAAGTCCATCATAAGCTGGTAAATAATCATTAAGAAGTTCAATTATTGATAAATAATCTCTTGTACCTTCCTTTTTTGTAATAATATTATTATTACTATCTAATTCTAATTCATTTTGCATATTAGAAATATCTAAATAATATATTTTGTCGGTATTCGTTTCTTTGGCAGCATCTATAAGTACAGGTATAGCGTGTCTACTCCAAGGACAAGTGCCGGTGCTAAATAAAATAACACCATCCTTGTTCTTGATTACATCTATTATTTCAGTACTGTTACTATAGATTATGGGATTATCTTTTTCTATTTTTATATTTATATATTTTTTATTACCTTCATCATCTAAAACATTATTTAAATTTTCATATTCTTGTTTAAATTTAACTGCATCACTAATTTTATTTGAATTAGAAAATGGATTATCATCTTTTTTTATGTTAAAATAAATTACTGCAAACAATGATATAAATCCAACTATTAATAATATACTACCACGTATAAGTAAATACTTTTTTGATAATTCTTTCTTATTTTTCTTCATAAATTAACTATTGTTAACTTGACTCATAACTTCATCTTTAAATGAAGTAGTTTCTTTAACTATTCCTTCCCCAACTTCGTATCGAACTAAACTAATTAATTCTCCACCACTATTTTTAATATATGTTTTAACATCGATACTATCATCCTTAATAAATGGTTGTTCTTCTAAGCAAACTTCTTTATAAAATTTCTTTAGTCTTCCCGCAACCATTTTTTCAGCTATTTCTTTTGGTTTACCTTCATTCATAGCTTCTTCTGTTAAAACTTTTCTTTCGTGTTCTAATTCTTTTTCTGGAACATCAGAAATTTTAATATATTTTGGATTCATAGCTGCAGCATGCATTGATACATCGCGAGCAACTTCAGAGCTTGCACCCTTAATTACTGATAATACACTTATTTTTCCACCCATATGGATATATGCACCAAATACATCATTACTATCCTTAGTTATACGTGAAAATCTTCTTAATGTTATTTTTTCTCCAATTTTAGCTGTTGCATCAATTACTAATTCATCTATAGTCTTACCATCTACAACTAATTTGTTAGCTTCTTCTAGTGTATTTACTTCATTATGAATTAAACATTTACCAATTGTATCAATTAATTCTTTAAAATTATCATTTTTAGCCACAAAATCTGTTTCTGAATTAACTTCTAATATAACAGCAGTATCTCCTTCTGTATATATATTAGTCAATCCTTCTGCTGCTACTCTTGCTTCTTTTTTCTTTGCTTTAGAAATTCCTTTTTCACGTAACCAATCTATTGCTTTATCAAAATCACCATTAGTTGCATCTAATGCTTTTTTACAATCTAGCATTCCTGCACCAGTCATTTCTCTAAGTTCTTTAACTTGAGATGCACTAACTGCCATAAAAATTCCTCCTTCTATTATTTTAAAGCATCAATAAGTTCTGCTTTTTTCATTGTAGTATAACCTTTTATACCTTTTTCTTTAGCCATATCTTTTAATTCAGCTACTGTTTTACTACTTAAATCTACTTTTTCTTCTTTTTTTACTTCTTTAACTTCTTTTTTTTGTGTTTTATTTTCTTCTTTTACATTTTTTTCATTCGTTTGTTGTTTTACTTCTTTTTCTTTAAATTCTTTTTTAAAGTTAGGTTTTTTATTATTAAATTTTCTATTGTCTTTTCTTATTCTATCTTTTTTAAATGTAATTTTAGAAATTATTTCTTCCATATCAACTTTTGTATTACCATCTTTAACATAGTCCACCATTGTTCCGCCACTTACGCTTACAACTGCATTATTTAATACTCCTAAAATAGTTCTAACACTTTTAATTGCATCATCATTACCAGGAATTGCATAATCAACATCATCTGGATCACAATTTGTATCTACTAAACCGATAACAGGAATATGTAATTTTCTTGCTTCTCTAATTGCGTTAATTTCTTTTTTTGGATCAATTACTACCATTGCATTTGGAAGTCTTCTCATATTACGAATACCACATAAATATTTATTTAATTTATCATATTCTTTTTTTATTTTAATAACTTCTTTTTTAGGAAGTACTTCAAATACTCCTTCTTTTTCCATTTTTTCAATTTCTTCTAATCTTTTAACACGTGCTCTAATAGTTCTAAAGTTAGTTAATGTACCACCTAACCATCTTTCGTTAACATAATACATTTTACTTCTTTCTGCTTCATCTCTAACTGCATCTTGTGCTTGTTTTCTTGTACCTACAAATAAAACTTTCCCACCTTTTTCTGCAATTTTAGATAAAACTTCATATGCTTCTTCTAAAGCTTTAATTGTTTTTTGTAAATCAATTATATATATATCTTCTCTTGCTCCATATATATATTCTCCCATTTTAGGGTTCCATCTTCTTTTTTGATGTCCAAAATGTACACCACTTTCTACTAATGTGTTTGTTGACACTACTGCCATAAATTTTTCCTCCTCTTTCGTTTTTCTTCCAAATAGTTCTAATATTTATCACCTATATAGGCACTAGATAAATAAATTCCTAAATGTGTATTATTTTAAAGCATCAATAAGTTCTGCTTTTTTCATTGTAGTATAACCTTTTATACCTTTTTCTTTAGC
>CALVSV010000009.1 GCA_944359595.1 uncultured Bacilli bacterium | reverse complement strand
ACCAGTGGATTTAATATCCAATCATTATCATCTCGCATATTTAGTAATTTAACTTTCTTTTTATTTCCTTTATTATCAAGTAAATTAACTTTATATGATTTTTTTAAACTATTTAATGATAATCCACCTCTTTGATGATAAGCAATATCTATATTTTTAACATCTAATGTATTATTAGTAGGATCATATAAAGTTAATTTACCATATGTATCAACATTATCGCTTTTTTCTGAGTTAATATCTATAACTGGTAAAGATGTTAATTTTAGTTCAACAATATTATAATATTTATTATTATATAATAATATTTTTAATGAATTAGAATTCCTAATAATATCTTTTTTATTTTTATTAGGTTTTAATATTCTAATATTATAATTATTATTATTTGTAATAATTCCATTATACGAATCAATATTAGCCTGAGATAATAAATAATATGATTTATTATCATTTGAAACATATGGAATTTCTTCATCATTATGATATAATTTTATAACTTTATTTGTTTTATCTTTATCTAATATGACTTTATTAACATCTTTATCATTAATTATTAGATTAGAATATATCATAATATTATCTTTAATTATTTCATAACAAATAATTAAAGATAATATTAATATACTTAATATTAATATAAATAATTTTTTACTCATAATACTACCTACTTCTTGCAAAATATTATATATTAAATAAAAAAAATAAGCAACAGTTAGCTTATTTTTTCCAAGTTCTTTGATTAACTATATTATAATAACTTTGTATTATTTTAACTACTTTTTCAGATACGTTTATATCTTTATAATTTAATACAGGATTTTCTTTATTTTCATCAAACGAATTAACAGCAAGCTCAATACTATTTAATATATCTCTTTCATTTATTCCTCCAAGTACTATACTACCAGCATCTAATGCTTCTGGTCTTTCTGTGCTATTTCTTAACGATACACCAGGAAAATTTAATATAGCGCTCTCTTCAGGTATTGTTCCACTGTCAGATAATACGCAATATGCATTTTTTTGTAAAGCAACATAATCAAAAAATCCTAATGGCTCTAATGATTTAATAAGTGGATTAAACTTTATACCTTTTTCTTTTATCTTTTTTGCAGTTCTAGGATGTGTAGAAAAAATTATTGGCATATTATAAGTTTTGGCAACAATATTTAAACTATTCATCAATTCATTAAAGTTTTTATCTATATCAATATTTTCTTCTCTATGAGCACTTACTACAAAATATTTTTTCTTATTTAGATTCATATCATTTAGTACTGTAGAATTATTGATGGAATCAATATTAGAAGTTAAAACTTCATTCATAGGTGAACCAGTAACATATAAAAAGTCATTTTTAATTCCCTCATTAATCAAATATCTTCTTGCATTTTCTGTATATGCTAGATTAACATCGCTTATATGATCCACTACTCTTCTATTTATTTCTTCTGGAACATTAAAATCAAAGCATCTATTACCTGCCTCCATATGAAAAATAGGCACTTTTAATCTTTTGGCTGAATATGCTGCCAAACAACTATTAGTATCTCCTAACACTAGCAATGCATCTGGTTTTTCCTCACTTATTACATCATAAGTTTTTGAAATGATATTTCCAACAGTTTCACCTAAATCTTTTCCTGGTGTATCCAAATAATAATCAGGATCTTTTAAACCAAATTCTTCAAAAAATATTTTATTTAATTTATAATCATAATTTTGTCCAGTATGTACTAAAACTAACTCAAAATATTTATCAATTGCTTTAATAGTTTCAGATAATCTAATTATTTCAGGTCTAGTCCCTACAACAACCATTACTTTTAATTTGTTCATTATTACACCTCTCACACAATTTTTTTAACATTATCTTCATCTACCGCTTTAAAATAAGTATCAGGATGTTCCTTATCAAACAATTCATTACACCATATCGCAAGTATCATCTCATCATCACCAATATTTACAATATTATGTGTATAACCAACAGGTATTGTAACAATTTTTATACCGGTATCATCAACAAAAAATTCATAACTATCATTATTAATTATACTAGTAAACGTTATTTTAGCTTTACCCTTTATTACAATAAATCTTTCCATCTTAGTATTATGATAGTGGTTACCTCTAACAACACCTGGTTTAGATATAGAAACAGAAAATTGTCCGCTATCAAAAGTTCTTACTAGTTCTGTAAAACTCCCTCTTTCATCGGTGTTTTTAATAGCGCTACTATACATCTTATCTAACGGTACATAACTTACATATGTAGAATATAATTTTTTTATGAAATCATCACCAGTACGTGGTACATATATTGATGACATACTCTTCTTAAATTCAAATAACAAATCAACAATATAACCTAATTTAACTTTATATCTTGGTTTGATATAGCATATATTATTTTCTTTATTAGATGGGCATTTACCTTCTAATAAAGATATAAATTCATCTATAATATCATCTATATAAACTAATTCTAACTCTTTATCTTTATCATCAATTCTTATATCTAAATCATTAGCTATATTATTACAAAATGTCGCAATTACCGAAGTATAATTAGGTTTACACCATTTACTAAATACATTATGTAACCTATAAATAATACTATTATTATATTTCATCATAATATCTTCTGCATCTTTTTTACTTTTGCCATAATCATTATCTAAAACAGCTTGTATACTTGATGTAATTAAAATCGGTACTTCCTTTTTATTATCAATAAATAACTTTACTATCTTTGAAGTAAGATCGGCATTACCGCTATAAAACTCTTTAACATCTTTAGGTCTATTTATTCCAGCTAAATGAAATACAAAATCAATATTATCTATATTTTTTTCTATAATATCAAACGGTGTATCTTTATCAAATTCAATAATATTAACATTATCAAGTTCTTTTAATCTATATATTAAATTTTTACCAATAAAACCATTTGAACCAGTAACTAATACATTCATTATTTTTCTCCTTTAAATAAATCTAATTTTAACAAAAGTTCTTTCATACCATTTACATCTAATCTTTTTGTATTGTGTGAATTGTACTCAACAACTTTATCTAATTTAGTATTACCATCCGATGTATATCTATCGTAATTTAAATCACGATTATCAGCTGGTATTCTATAGTAATCACCTAAATCTATAGCGTTTACCATCTCTTCTGTAGTAACTAATACTTCATATAATTTTTCACCATGTCTAGTACCAATACACTTTGTTGGTGTATCAACACCCTTTAGTTCTTTAATTGCTTTAGCTAATACATCTATAGTAGCAGCAGGAGCTTTTTGTACGAATAAATCACCTTGTTTACCATTTTCAAAAGCATATATTACTAAATCAACCGCATCATCTAAAGTCATCATAAATCTTGTCATTTCTGGATTAGTAATAGTAATTTCTTTTCCAGAATTTATTTGATCTAAAAATAATGGGATAACAGAACCACGAGAAGCCATAACATTACCATATCTTGTTCTACAAATTATGGTTTGTCCATCCTTTAAATCTCTTCCTTTAGCTATCGCAACTTTTTCCATTAATGCTTTACTCATTCCCATTGCATTAATTGGATATGCAGCTTTATCTGTGCTTAAACATACTACCTTTTTAACTCCCTTATTTATTGCAGCTTCCAATACATTATTTGTTCCAATAATGTTTGTTTTTACTGCTTCAATTGGGAAAAATTCACATGATGGCACTTGTTTTAATGCAGCAGCATGAAATATATAATCAACTCCATCCATAGCATCTTCAACACTTCTATAATCTCTCACATCACCAATATAAAATTTTATTTTTTGTGATTCAATAGGATATTTAGCTTGATATTCATGTCGCATATCATCTTGTTTTTTTTCATCTCTTGAAAATATTCTAATTTCTTTTAAGTCTGAACTTAAAAATCTTTTTAATACTGCATTACCAAATGATCCAGTACCTCCAGTAATCATTAATACTTTATCTTTAAACATAATAATTCCTTCTTTCTTTTTATCCATATTCTTTTAAACTAAGTAATAAGTTCTAAACTATTACTTTCCTTATCTATTTTATATATATTTTTATTAAGAATATCATCTTTAAAATAATCACCATATTTATTTATAAAATTATCATCAACATTATATAAATATAAATAATCATACTCTTCTAATTTATTAAACCATTCTTCTGGTGTAATATTCTTAGTCCATATATCACCATCATAATATTTATTACCTAAACTATAATATTCAAGATTAATTTTTCTAGGTACAGATAAATATTGTATACGACCAGTAATACTCCCATTAGAATTTTGAGCAATCACATATATTTTATCAGTATCCTTTGTTTTTGAATCTATCATATCCACATCTTCTTGATATTGATAAGGATAAGTTGTAAGTCTAGGTTTAAATGTTTTTAAAACATCTCCACTAAACCAAAAACAAAACGCAATAATTAATGGTAATGATAAATATCTAATTTTAATATTTTCTTTAACTGATATAACATATAAATAAATTATAGCTATCAAAGCAAATACAGTAAGTAAATATGTATTAATATATCTAGTAACTGAAGCTAAATTTACTCCTTCATATGCTCCAAAACAAAATACGTATAAACACATCATCGTAAATGCATAACCAATTGAACCTATAATAATTATAAATATTAATGAATATAATTTATTCTTATCTATTATATTTTTAGAAATCTTACTCAATAAATATACAAGTGTACATGCAAGAAATATTGCTTGAACAAAGGTTAATTGTATAAATCCTAAATTAAGATATTTTCCATTATATAAAATAGATTCTATAAAATTATGCATCGCTGTATTTTGATATAACTCACCTGCAACACCCTGATATATTCCTATTAATTTTGTAAGCTTAATATCGGATATATTAAATTGTCCTATTATACCCCTAGCTTCAACTAAACTACTCCAAATAAGTGATAGTATAAAAGGAACAGCAATCATTAATAAAATTGATACAATTATAAACTTATAATTTTTCTTTATATTATGTATATTTATTTTTTTATTTATTAATAAATTAAGTAATAAATAACCAACTATAAGCATAACAAATACTATAGCTATTTGTTTTGTAAGTAACATAAATGAAAATAATATCATCAAATTAAATACTACAAATTTATCTATTTTCTTATTTATACATATAATTCCTAGTCCATAGGCTATTAGTAATCCTAATAGTGAATCGATATATATAGTTGAATAAAAATTAGCTTCAGATGGAACAACTAATATTGGTATAATTAATAAACATAAAAAGCATAAAACAAACAAAACAGCAGATTTTAAATTTTTCTTAAATTTAAATTTTGATAAAAATGGGAATATAAGTGATAATCCTAACAATTGTAATGAAGTATAGACAATTGATTCTTTATAATAACCAGATAATATACACCATATAGTTTCAAAAATTGTTACTATTGGTGGATAATCAGGGTGAACTCTAAGTATAGACTCACTAGATAAATAAAAATCTTTTAAACGTAATGTTTCTTTTACCATAACACCCCAATGAGAAAATTCATCCCATGTACCAAAAACTCTATTATAATTTAATATAAATATAAATATATAAATTAATAAATACATTAATAACCCTGGAGTTAATACATATTTTAATATATCTTTTATTTTCTTTTTATTCTTAAACTTATTATAAATAATATATATTGGAAAACATAATGAAAAACCAATAATAACATATATTCCAATCATAAAAACATGAATTAAACTAAATAAATATACAATAAGTGCACAACTCATCAAAAATATTGGAAGAGTAATTTCAAATTTTTTCTTTATAATAGATGATAACATCGATGTACCAAATAAAGTTATCAATAACGGTATAATAAATCTCATAAAATACCCTCTTTTCTATTTTTTATTACATAAATCTTGCATAACTTTTTCTAGATCAGCAATACATTTATCTTTCTCATAATTTTTCAAATAATATTCTTTAGCATTTTTACCCCACTCTTTTAATTTTATTTTACTTTTACTAGCTTCTAATATTAATTGGGCAAATTTTTTATAATTTAGTGATTCACAACATAAACCACATTTAGCGTCTTCTATAACATCTTTAACTTCTCCATTTATCGCTCCTATAATAGGTTTACCAGATATCATATAAGATTGTATTTTAGCAGGTAATGTTGAATTAACTACTTCATTATCTACCATTGTTATTAAAAATGCATCTGCTAGTTCATAAAACTTAGGCATTTCACTCACATTGAAAAATCCATAAAATTTAATATTATTTAATTTATATTTTTTAGCAAGTTCTTCACACGAAGCTTTTGTTAATCCATCACCTACAATATGGAACATAATATCTTCATTGTCTTTTAATATATTAGCTGCTTCAACAATAGTTTCCACACTTTGTGCAGGTCCAATATTTCCTGCAAATACCAGATCAAACTTATTATTTTTTGTAGTACCACTTATTTTATATGTATCTTCTGCATATGAAGGTAAATATAAAAATTTTTTCTCTTTAGGTAATTTCAATTCTCCATTTAAATATTTTTTAAATGATTTACTACTACATGTTATTAAATCGGCTTTATTATATGAAGCAATACTAAGTTTTGTTAATATTTTATAAATAAATGAATCTTTACTTATACCTCCAGTTGTAATACTTACTGGCCATTGATCTAATACATGTATAATAAGTGGTATTTTTTTCATCTTCTTTACAAGTATTGCAGGCCATGTCATTGTTATAGGTGATAATTGATAAACATATACAAGATCAAAATTTTTTTTCATAAATAAAGCTTTTAAACTTCCAAAGAGCGCAAACCATAAATAATTAATTCCCATTCTTATAGTACTTGTACCTCTACCAATTAAAGAACATCTAATTATTTTTACACCATTTATATTTTGCTTTCTGTTTTTAAACCATTTATAATCCTTTAAAACTTTACCTTTAGGATAATTAGGCAATCCTGTTAAAACAGTTACATCGTGTCCTTTTTTAACCAATTCAAAACATATATCATTTATCCTAAATTGTTCAGGATAAAAATGTTGGCATACAACTAATAATTTCATACTTTACCTCCGTTATTTGCATAATATGATGATTTATTATATAGTACTTTATATTTATAATAACTATTTCCCGTCTATAAAATTATAACATTATTAATTAAATTTTTAAACAAAATTAATAAATTCTTGAAAATTATATAACAGCATATATTTATTTTTTAATTTCCCAAGGAGCTTTTAAAACTTTACCTTTATAATTATTTAAACAATAATTGATCACTGACAAAAAATAATCACCTATTAAATCATTTGAAATATATTTTTTAAATTTGATCGATTTTTCTTTCCAATCATTTATAACATTTGGATTATCACTAACATATTTGATTAAATTTAACAATTCATCTTCATTTCCATTTTTAAAGACTTTACCATTTCCACTATATCTAACTAATTCATCACTAGTTGCATTATCTGATATTAATACACCTATTCCCGCATCAATTGCTTGATTTGGCGTTAAGTTCCATCCGTCATATCTGCTCGGAACAATACAAACATCATAATTTTTCATATTACTATATACATCATTTTGATCCCAAGCACCTATAAAATGTACATTGTTTTTTGTTTTTGACCACTCTATCATTTTTTTAGCATCAGGTCCATATCCGCCAACTAAATCTAATTGAATGTTGGAATCATCTGAAATTTTATCGAAAACATTTCTAAGTATATCTGTACCCTTTGTTTCATCATAAAATCTACCAATATATAACATTTTTATTGGCTTAGTTACCTTTTTAAGCAATAGTTGTTCATCATGCAGTTTTAATGTATACATAAATGGAAATATTTTTGAATTATCAAATCCTAATTTTGTGTATATTTTTTTGCCGGTTTCTCCCATTGCAAAAAAACCAAGTATATTTTTTTTATATTTAATTGAATGAATTTTATAATAAATATATCTAGTCAACCTTCCCCAAGTCTTCATAACAAAATTCCCATATATATTAGGACGTTCTGCAATAATGAAAAATTTCAAATCTTTTTTAACTTTTAATAATTTTCTTATATGTTGACCATTTTTGCCAGTAATACCAGAAAATATATGAATTTCATCTTTATATTCATTTATTAATTTGTCGACATTATCATCATTTAAAATTATTGTTTTACTATTCTTAATACTAGAAGAATTCCAGTTACAAGTTTTTCGCTCTTGCTCAAAATCATTATTACACAAAAATACTAATTGATTATTTATTTTATTTGAAATGCTTTCAAACAATCCAATTTCTACATCAATAGGACAATCTCTCCATAATATTAGTTTTTTATTATTAATTTGCTTATACATATTAGTAAATAACACCACTTTCTAAATTTAACCAACATCTTTCTCATATAATTTTAAATATTCATTATATTTAAAATCGCTATTTAATTTATCTAAACATTTACTATTATCAAAAATATTCTTTTTATAATCATTTTCCAAACAATAATTTATTTTTAATAGTAATTCATCAAAATTATTACATACAAAACCAGTGTTATTAAATACTTGTTCTTTGCAACCACCGGTGTTATAAGTAACTACTGGAGTCCCACATTCAATCGCTTCAAGATTTACAGTAGGATAATTATCTTCTAAAGTCGGATTAACAAAAACATCAGCAATTGAATATATTTTCACCAATTCTTTTTGATTGTCAGTTCTTGATATACCAATAATATTTTCGGGCAAAATATTTAGTTGTTTATTGGTTAAGCCAACAAGCACAATTTGATAATTATTTGAAATAATTTTTGATAATTTTAAAAAATCATCAAAGCCCTTTCTCTTGGACCATGGGCTAGCAACTCCTAAAATTATTTTCTTATCTGGTTTAATATTATATTTTTTATATATTGTTTTATCAATTATAGGTTTAAAAACTTGTAAATTTATACCATTATTTATTAATTTGATTTTATATTTATTTAAATAAGATTTTTTAAGTAGCTCTTTTAACCATTTTGACG
>CALVSV010000008.1 GCA_944359595.1 uncultured Bacilli bacterium | reverse complement strand
TTACTAATATGCAATATATGTTTTCCAATTGTCAATCTTTAAAAAAGCTTGATGTAAGTAATTTTGATACTTCAAATGTTACTAATTTATCACACATGTTTTATAAATGTGAATCATTAAAATATTTAGATTTATCAAATTTTGATACTACTAAAATTACTAATATGGATTGTATGTTTCAATTTTGTCATGATTTAGAAGAACTTGATTTAACTAGTTTTGACACATCTAATGTTACTAGTATGTATGCGATGTTTTATAATTGTAGTAAATTAAAACATATAGATCTAAGTGGTTTTAACACTTCAAAAGTTACTAGTATGCATGCAATGTTCGCAATATGTACTTCATTAGAAATATTAGATTTATCAAGCTTTGATGTATCTAGTGTAATAGACAAAGAAAATATGTTCTCAACAACTGTTAGGGTTAAAGAAGCGTATGCAAAAGATGAGGAAACCGCAAACTTCTTTAATAGCGATACTGCTAAACCATCAACATATGAATTTGTTGTAAAAAAATAAAGATATCACTGCATAATTAGTGATATCCTTATTTTGTTATTATTAATTAACACAATCTACACAAGTATCATTTAAGCATTTAATAGCGCATACACAATTCAAATTCATTGTAAAGAAAGAATCAGTTGCTTCATAAGCACAAATACTTGTTGTGTCAGTATTAGGTATTAATACTCTAAATGTTGCGCAATTATCTTCAACTTTTTCAACTCTAAATACTGCTGAACAAGTATCAGTTAAAGTTCCTTCACAATTTACTACAGTTTTGCTTGTAGGCATAGTCCATGGTGTTCCATTCCCACTACAAGTATATAAAGTTACTGGTCTTGTATTACAAGATATTGGAGTACCACAACCTAAGATAGGTCTATCACATGTATCTAAACATGAGTCGGGTCCACAAGCGTTTTGTTGTAAAATAACTATTACTTTTAATATATCAGCAATACAATTATTAGAAGTATTATTATCATTATTACACATAAATATCCACCCCTTCTTATATTTTCATTATAATTTATGTAATAATTTCGAAATTGCTAAAGGATTTTACCTATATTTTTAAAAATTATTGTACAAAGTTTAGTATACATATGTAATTTATGATAAAATATATATAGATAGGGTGATAATATGTTTAATACAGTTGAAGAAGCTCTTATATATTTATACAATAGATATAATATTGAATATGATAAACAGTTAAGTTATAAAAATGCATTTTTGGGTATGTTAACAACACTAGGATTCCCTAAAACTAATAGTATCGAAGAGATAACTAAGTTTTTTGATAATAATATAAATAATATTGGTTTATATAATATTAGAAAATTATATTGTAATATAGATAAATATAGTCCAAAATCATATGTAGATGATTTAAAAGATAATTATATGAAATTTGATAAAGATGATGATTTTGATAGTATTGAGATGATTACTAAGCAAATACCTTTAAGCATTAAAAATGTTGACGATATGATAAATATTAGTGAAATGACTTATAGAAATATTAAAGCAGCAGATTATGGAATTGCGTATACATTTTTTAAAAATAAGATACCTGCATCTATTTTTGCTACAATGCTTGAATATAGAAAAAAGCAAATGTTTATTAGTAAATCTAATATACCATATATATGTAATAAAATTGATAATATCAGTTATGAAACAGTAAGAGTATGGGATGAATATTTAATGTGTTTTGATATAGAAAATAAATTTAAAAATTGTGCAATGGATTTAAAAAAAGAACTTATGACTAATCCTAATTATAGGTTAATTGTTATAAAAAATGATGATACTGTTGCTAATTGGGTAGTAGTTAAAAAAAATAAAAATGATTATCAATATAAAATATTAATTGATGATAGTTATGATTATAGTAATATTATTAAAAGTATTGATAATGATATAAAGAAAAGTAATATATTTAAAGATTCTAATAAAATATATAATACAAAACAAATATTAAATAATGAAGAAGATTATTTTAAAGCATATAGTATATATAATAAAGCTTTTGATACTGCAAATTTAATAGTAGCTGATTTTAAGAGTATAATAAGAAATTATATTGATAAGACAATATATATTGGTAGAGATTATTTTATATTAACTAGTGAAGATGATGATAAATTATATATTGAATATATTGCTAGACATAATGAAGATGCTAAAAATAACATTGGATCTAGTGAGTTATATGATCAAGTTATTAATATAATAAATTCTACTGATAAAAAAATAGAAATTGATTGTTATAGAACATCTTATTATATGTTTTGTAAATTAGCTAGTGATGGATTAATATATATTGATAGTGATATTTTATATGATGATGGTAAAGTTATTAGTTATTATAAGAAAGATAATGTTATTAATGATAAGTATTATGAAGATAAATTAAATGATACTAATAATTTTACTAGTGATTATAATAATAGTAGATTTTATAATGATATTGTATTTTTTTCTGTTTCAAATATGAAACTTGATGAAAAGGATAGATTAGAATTAGAAAAACAAAAACTTATATATAGGGAAGTTATTAAGAGATTAGATATTAGTAGAAAAAAAGCTAAATATAGAGATTTAAATATTAGTAATTTAAATATTAAATCAAATTATACTAAAGAATATACAAGCTATATACTAAATAAGTGTTCATTAGGTAATTATACAATAAGTGATTTAGCGCAAGATATTAAAAGAAAGGGAATATAATATGAAGGAAAGATATGATGAATTAATAGATATTTTAAATAAATTAAGTTATGAATATTATACATTAGATAAACCTAGCGTTAGTGATCAAGAATATGATCGATATATGCAAGAATTATTGATGATAGAAGAAAAACATCCAGAATTAATTAGAGATGATTCACCATCAAGTAGAGTAGGTGGACTTGTTTTAGATGAGTTTCAAAAAGTATCACATGAAGTACCTATGCTTAGTTTAGGAAATGTATTTAATGAAGATGAGCTTATAAAATTTGATGAGAGAATAAAAAAAGAAGTAGCTAATCCACATTATGTCTGTGAATTAAAAATTGATGGATTATCTGTATCACTTACGTATAAAAATGGTAAACTTGTTAGAGGAGCAACAAGAGGTAATGGTATTATAGGAGAAGATATAACAGCTAATGTTAAAACAATTAAATCTATTCCTCTTTCTATACCAGAAAAAATTGATATAGAAGTTCGTGGCGAAATATATATGAGTAAGAAAACATTTAATGAGCTTAATGAAGAAAGAGCTTTAGCTGGATTAGATTTGTTTCAAAACCCAAGAAATGCAGCAGCAGGAAGTATTAGACAACTTGATTCGAGTGTTGCTGCAAAAAGAAAATTAGATGCATTTTTATATCATTTACCAGAAGCTATGAAATATGATATATATTCACATTATGAAGCACTAAAATTTATGAAGAGGTTAGGGTTTGTTGTAAATAAAAATATTAAAAGGGTTAATAATATAGGAGAAGTTATAGAATATATTAATTATTGGACAGAAAAAAGAGATGAATTAGAATATGATATCGATGGTATAGTTATTAAATTAGATGATTTAAAAATGCAAGAAAAACTAGGATTTACCGCTAAATATCCTAAGTGGGCTACAGCCTATAAGTTTCCTGCAAAAGAAGTTTTAACAAAACTTAAAGATATAGTGTTTACTGTTGGAAGAACAGGGCAAATTACACCTAATGCAGTATTAGATCCAGTTAGAGTATGTGGTTCAACTATTAAAAGAGCAACTTTGCATAATGAAGATAATGTTATAAGCAAAGGATTTATGATAGGTGATATAGTTTCTATAAGAAAAGCTGGAGATGTTATTCCTGAAGTTGTTGCGCCAATGATTGAAAGAAGAGATGGTACAGAAAAAGAATTTAAAATGATCGATAAATGTCCAATTTGTGGTACAAAATTAGTAAGGAAAGAAGAAGAAGCAGATTATTTTTGTCCCAATATAAATTGTGAGGCTAGAAAAATAGAAGGACTTATACACTTTGTATCTAGAGGAGCTATGAATATTGATGGATTAGGCGAAAGAATAATAGAAGATTTTTATAATTTAGGATATATTAAAAATATAACTGATTTTTATAAATTAGATTCTAAAAAAGAAGAGTTAATGGAGTTAGAAGGATTTGGCACTAAAAGTATTAATAATTTATTAAAATCTATTGAAGACAGTAAAAATAATTCTTTAGAAAGATTACTTTTCGCACTAGGAATAAGACAAGTCGGAGCTAAAACTGCCACAATATTATCTAAAAAATTTCTAACTCTTGAAAATATAATGAAAGCAAGTTATGAGGAACTTAAAATAATTCATGATATTGGTGACATTATAGCTAGAAATATTGTAGATTATTTTAATGAAGAAAATAATTTAAAAATAATTAATGAATTAATTAAAATAGGTGTTAATACAAAATATTTAGGAGTCGTAACTCCAAATAAAACGAATGAAAATATTACGGGAAAGACTTTTGTACTTACTGGAACTTTAGAAAATTATACACGTGATAAATTAAAACAGATTTTAGAAGATATGGGAGCAAATGTAAGTGGTTCTGTATCGAAGAAAACGGATGTTGTAATATATGGTGAACAAGCAGGTAGTAAATATGATAAAGCAGTAAATTTAGGTATTGAGATGTGGAATGAAGAAAGACTTTTAAGCGAATTAAAAGAGTGATAAAAATTTATCACTCTTTATTATGTACCAGAAATTTCTTGATCTGGAGATGTAGGTGTATTATCATCAGTTTCTGGTGGAGTAGTGGATGATCCTTCAACGATAATTGTTCGTGTAACTTCAAATGTTTTACCATTAACTTGAACAGTATAAGTGTTTGTATAAGTTCCAGGAGTATTTACTACTTCACCATCTTTTATACCTGATGTAGTCCATGAATATTTACTTGTGACATCAACTCCATTTTCAGTAATAATTAAGCCGGGGTCAGACCAAGTTGAGCCAACGTTAAGTTTTACTTCTTTTCCTCCGTTTAACGAAATTCTTATTTCTTTTTGAGTTTCTTCGCCACTAGGCTTACTAGATTCGTTATCACTTAAATCTATACTAGCAGAAACACCTGAGCTAAGTCCATCTGCGTTTGAATAGCTTACTTTAACAACAAATGTATATTGTCGATTATCAGATACTGTAATTCTATATGAATTTGCATCTGTACTTCCGATTTCTGTTAGATTACCACCTTCATCTTCATAAATTATATAAGTAGGCAATCCATAAGTATCAGCCATTGTTGGAGTTTTCCAACTTAAAACCAAATTACCATTACCATTAGATTTAATAGATAAATCGCTTACATTAGGAATTTCTACAGTAGATCCAGAACATGCGTTAGTTGGTTCTGTTCCTACTTTAAACCAATCGTATATTGCTCCAGTATCGCCTTCGTTTGCTAAACAAATTTCTCCACCTGAATATCTATATCCAACTTTTACAACAGATGAAGGTGCTTCAAAGTCTTTACCAGTTTTTTCAAATATACCAGTCGCTAAAGCACGGAACAGTTGTCTTCTATCGCTCCAATTAGAAGTTGTATTATAATGGGCTTTATCTATATGTTCATAACCTAGCCATACTGCAAATGAATACTCTTGATCAAAACCGACTGTCCACAAATCATTTATAGCGCTTTTAGATAAACCATATTTTTTTATTGTTTCATCATCAAAATTTGTAGTACCAGTTTTAGCAGCAAAATTAATTCCATTTATTTTCTTTACATCTACATTACCAACTTCAACACCATAGCTTAGGATATCAGCTATCATAAATGCAGTAGAATCAGACATTGCACGTTTTTTAGTAGGACTAAAGTTTTTTTCTTCTCCTGTTCTATTAAATACAACTTTAGTAACTGTATAAGGTTCTATATAATAGCCACCATTGGCGAATGCAGCATATGCGGCACTAAGTTCTAGTGGAGATGCACCATTAAATGCACCTAGTGAATGTGCTTCATGTAATCTACCGTTAGCATCAATTTCAGGAGTAATACCCAGGTTTGTAACAAATTCTTTGATTTTTGCATTATCTACTTGTTGGAAAGTTTTTAATGCAGGAATATTTCTAGATTTAGATAGGGCATCCCTTATTGTAATAGTACCAAGATAACTATTATCAACGTTTTTAATAGGTTTACCATCACTATATGAGTAAGGACCATCTACAATAGTTTTTCCTTCCCACCAATCATTATACTCTATTGCTGGACCATAGTCAAATAATGGTTTAGCAGTCGAACCAATTTGACGTTTAATCATGGTTGCAAAGTTATAAGTTTTTTCTCCTTGTTTATTTCTACCTGCACCAATTGCTACTACAGCTCCAGTATTTACGTCTACAACAGACACACCAGATTGAATAACATCGTTATCAAATGTATATCCAGCTTCACCGCTTAATACTTTTTCAACATAGCTTTGTTTATCTTCTTCTAATGCAGTATATATTTCCATAGAAGTATTATAAGGACTTTCTCCTGTTTTTTCTTCTATTTCTGATACAACTACATCAACATATCCTTGATGTTTTGTTTGAACTGTCATTCCTGTTTTTAACATTTCTTCAATAGTTACATTTTCTGCAGCTTCTCTTTCTTCTTTAGTAATATATCCATGTTTTTCCATAAGATATAGTACTGTTGATCTTCTTTTTTTTGTATTTTCTGGATATATAGTAGGATCATATGTACCAGGAGCTTGGAACATTCCAGCTATCATTGCAGCTTCTGGTAATGTAAGATCTGAAACATCTTTTCCAAAATATGACATTGCTGCTTGTTTAACACCATAACTACCATTACCCAAATAAGGTATGTTTACATAAAATTCTAATATTTCTTCTTTTGTATATTGTTTTTCTAGCTTAAATACTGCTAAATATATATCTTGAAATTTTCTTGTTAGTGTTTGTTGTTTACCAGTAAATTGATTTTTTATTACTTGCATTGATATGGTTGAAGCACCACCGCCATCTTTACCCATCAATTGTTTTATAGTGGCAACAGTAAATCTTCCTAAGTCAATCCCTTTGTGATTAAAGAAATTAGAGTCTTCTGTTGCTAGTATAGCGTCTATTAATACTTGTGGTAATTCATCATATGTTGCTTTATCCCTTTTTTCAGTACCAAGTTCAGCTATTACATTATTTTCACTATCATATATTACACTTTTTTCTTTAGTATACAATTGATTTACATCAAATTTTGGGGCAGTTACTACTATATATAATGCACCAGCAAGGAATAGAAGCATTCCAATACCAGCTAATATTAATAATATAAAAAGAATTGTATTTAATTTCCTTTTTTTCTTCTTTTTGCTTACTCTAGTTGAAGTAGTTTTCCCTTTTTTTAAATCATTCATATCATCTTTGGTAAATTTAATTTCTTTTGTATCCCTTTTTATTTTTTTCATTATATCATCTCCAAATCTAAAAACAATATATATTATAGTAATTAATAATAAGATAATGATTATTTTTTCTATTCTAATTTTAGTATTAACTATAAAAAAACTTATTAATATTATTAGAAGGGTAAGTTCTAATATTGTACTATGAGATTTAATAAAATTCAATATTTTTTTTCATTTAAATTTTTCTTTATATAACTCGTCTATTCCTTCTAAATAATCTATTCTAGGTTGAAATTTATAGTTTAATAAATATCCATTATCTATAAAATATTTAATAGGTATTGATTTTCTTTTATTAGTTTTGATAAAATTTATTAAATCTTCACCTTTTAAGATAAAAATTTTAGATAAATTAGAAAATGAAACAATTATAAATCCAATACCACCATGTCTTATAATAGATTCTATGTGTTTAACTTGATGTTCATGTATATTAGCTAGAGGGAAACTATTAGTGTTTTTTGTTTCTTTAGCTTCAAAATCAATGTATTTACCCCTATATATTCCATTATAGTCTGTTGTAGATGGAACTTTATAATAAGCTTCTACTATTTTTGCTTCATATCTGGATGGATAATCAACTCTATTAATTTGAATCGGTATAGGTTTTTTGTATATTATTGCCTTATCAATAATTCTATAATATTCATTGGAATTGTTTATGTCTGATTCTAGATCCATACCTCTATTTCCATAGTATATATTTTTATCTTTTGTTTTCTTAATTCCTTTAGGATAGTGCATAACACCTCACCAAGGCTAATTATACTATAATTTTTCAAAAATTTCCATATATACATAAAAAATATTTGCATTATTGTAAATATTAAGTTACTATTCAGTCATAGGAATTTAAAAAGATTAAGTTTTGCAGCAAAATCAGTCGATCACAATAATATTATGGGATTGTGCAATTTTTGATTGTTGTACAATGACGATTTTTTTTTTTTTTTTTTTTTATGTTTGCATTTACATAAAAATATGTTAATATGAATATGACAAACAAAATATAGGAGGGAAAATAAATATGACTAAAAAGTATTCACAAGAAGAATTAGACCGTATTCTTTTATCAAAAAAGTTAAATGAATTTTATTTAGCAGTAGTAGAAAACAGACAGGAACTTTTAACTGATGAAGAGTATGAAGAAATTGTAAAAAGTAGTAAAATCATTTATGATGATAATAAAAAAGCTGTTAAAAATATAAAAGATGTAATTGATAAAGCCAAAACAACTAAATATCTAAAAGAAGTTGCATCTGATTTAATGAGAGTTATATATAGTTTATCACAAATAAGACATTTAGCAATTTTAACAATGATTGACGATGATGTTTATGATATAGGAAGCGCTAAATTTGAAAATTTGAAAAGAAATAAAATTATACATTTTGATAATTTTACAACTCTATATGATGAATCTAATGCTAGAATAAGATATTTTACACCAGAAGAAGTACCACAATTAACAAAAAAAACTGTTCTAATGGATGTAGATGATGAATCACTTATTCAAGCATATGAAAAAGCACATGTTCGTCAAAGCGAAAGTAAAGATTTAACTAGTGATTTCATTACTGAATTTAAGGGTAAATCATATACTTTAAAAAGAAAGTAATTAAATTTAACAATTGTGAGTTAAAAAGCCTTGTAAGCCTTATTATATGAGTGATTGCAAGACTTTTATTTTTTGTACTAAAATATTTTTTTCAAGTTTAAAGTTAAAAACTTTGATAACCAGCATTGGGAAGTTAAATTTCTTTAGATATTTTTATTTCTTATTTTTTTCTATGTTGAATATTATATAACAAAAGAGTAGTTTATTTTGCAACCGAGATATATCAATTGACAAATTTATATTTTTTTAATATACTATTAGTAGTTAGGCAGGTGGATTTTATATGTATAAAGAAAAAATAATATTAACTCCGAAAGAAATTTTAGAAAAGGATTTTAAAATTGATGCTAGAGGATATAGAATGCAAGAAGTAGATAAATTTTTGGATGTTATTATTGGTGATTACAATGAAATGCTTAACATGATAGACAAGTTGTTAGACGAAAAAGAACAATTGCTTAATGATATTATGCATTTAAAACAAGAAATTAGAACAGTTAAAGCAAATTTTGAAGTTGCAAAAAACACAACTAAAGAAGTTACAAATGTTGATATTATTAGAAGAATATCACAACTTGAAAAATATGTTTATGGTAATGAAAAAAATAAACATGAAGATGAAGAAGAATTAATAAGTAGTAATTAATAAAGGCAATGATTTTTAGGCAAACGCTATACGTTTGTATAGAGGAAAGTCCATGCTCACACAATTCTGAGATGATTGTAGTGTTCATGTATAGGGAAAAAATAACCTATAGTAGTTAAAAGCTAACGGCTGTTTTTTATTCTAAGTTTATAATATGAATAAAAGACTATAAAAGTGCCACAGAGACGAGTATTTTGGAAACAAAATATATGAAACGAGGTAAACCCCATGAGTGAGAAACCCAAATTTGGTAGGGGAACTTCTATGAAGGAAATGAACGGATTAGAGGATCATATTATATGATAGATAAATGTTTGCCACCCGTATGGGTACAGAACATGGCTTATTAAAATTATTGTTTTTGAAATTGAGGTGTTTTATTTTGAACGAAATAGGTGAAAGTCTAAGAGATGCTAGAGAAAGTCATGGTGTCAGTATAGAAGAAGCAGCGGAAGATTTGGGCATTAAGCCTTCTCAATTAAAAAGTTTAGAAGATGGAGATATAAAAAAATTTAAAGATGTTTTGAATGTTAAAGATTTTATTAAAAATTATGCTAAATATTTAGGTATGGATGGAGATAAGTTAATTGATGAATTTAATGAATATTTATTTGATTATACATCTAGAATACCTATAGATAAAATAAAAGAAGCACAAGAAACAGTTACAAAAGAAGAAAAAAAGATAGTGTCACCATATACAGAACCTGTAAAAAAGAACAAGTTTTTATCGATTAAAATATTATATGCACTTATAATTATTTTATTATTTGTTGCGGGTTTTTTAATTGTAAATGGTATTAATAATAACGAAGAAACTTCCCCATTAAGTTATTATTATGTTGAAAGATAGAAAGGGATTGAAGTATGAAACTAAATTTACCTAACAAATTAACAATCGTAAGAATAGTTTTGAGTATAATTATAATATTTATATTGTTATTTCCATTTTATAATCTTAATATAGAATTTCCAAAATTTTTAGTAGGAGATAAAATACTTGTTGATAGTAAATATTTTATTGCTGGTATTTTATTTATAATTGCATCACTTACAGATTTTTTAGATGGGCATATTGCTAGAAAATATAATCTTATTACAAATGAGGGAAAAGTATTAGATGCGATCGCTGATAAAGTATTAGTAAATTCTGTAGTAATAATACTTAGTGTTCAAGGATTTATATATCCGATAATTCCGGTTATACTTATTGTTAGAGATGAAATTGTTAATTCACTAAAAATGCTTGCTGCTGGTACTGGGAAACAAGTTGCAGCTATTACAACTGGGAAAATTAAAACAGCATGTTTAATGGTAGGTGTAGTGCTTACAATGTTTTATAACTTACCTTTTGAATTATTTAATATATATGTATCTAATGCACTACTTATAATTGCTGCTGTGTTCTCAATTATTTCAGGAGTTCAATATTTCTTGAAATTTAAAAAATTAATATTTGCAAAAACTGAAGAAATAGTAGACTTTGACTAATTTTAATTATATAAAATTGTATTATTGTATACAATTTTATTTTTTTTATCGATAAAACACTTTTTGTTGCATCAAACGCATGTTTGTTTTGGTGTTGACTTTTTTTAAGTAGTATATTACAATTAATTTGTAAACGTTTAGGGAGGATTAATATGAAACAAACAAAAACAACAAAAGATAAAACTTTAGATCAAATATTACAAGATCTTGAAAAACAATTTGGTAAAGGTGCGGTAATGAAGCTAGGTGAGCAAGAACATAGAAAGATGGATGTTGTACCTACTGGATCTTTAGCTTTAGATATAGCTTTAGGAGTGGGTGGATACCCAAAAGGAAGAATTATAGAAATATTTGGACCTGAATCTAGTGGTAAAACTACATTTGCTCTTCATGCTATAGCTGAGGCACAAAAATTAGGTACAAGAGCTACATTTATAGATGCTGAACATTCTCTTGATAAAAAAAAAAAAAAAAATCTAGGTGTTAATACTGATGAACTTCTATTATCTCAACCAGATACTGGAGAACAAGCTTTAGAAATATGCGAGGCGTTGGTTAGGAGTGAAGCTATATCAATAATAGTTATTGACTCTGTTGCTGCACTTGTTCCTAAAGCTGAAATAGATGGTGATATGGGAGAGTCACATATAGGTCTTCAAGCAAGACTTATGAGTCAAGCACTTAGAAAATTATCTGGAACAATAAATAAAACTAATACTGTTGCGATATTTATTAATCAATTACGAGAAAAAGTAGGTGTAATGTTTGGAAGTCCCGAAACAACACCAGGGGGTAGAGCTCTTAAATATTATTCAACAATTAGACTTGATGTAAGAAAAGGTGAAGCTATCAAGCAAGATGGTGAGATAATTGGTAATAAAACTGCTGTAAAAGTTGTAAAAAATAAAGTTTCTCCGCCATTTAAAATAGCGAATGTAGAAATAATGTATGGAGAAGGTGTGAGTAAGGCTGGAGAATTAATAGATTTAGCTTCTAACATAGATATACTTAATAAAGCCGGTGCTTGGTATTCCTATAACGGCGAAAAAATAGGTCAAGGTAAGGAAAATGTAAAAGAGTTTTTAAAACAACATCCAGAAATTTTTGAAGAAATTGATAAAAAAGTTAGAATGCATTATGAATTAATTGATGATAAAGATAAAAAATAATATATGGATATGACTTTGTCATATTCATATAATTTATTTGATGTAGGAGTGTTTAAATATGAATGAATGTATTATTGAAGAAATAAGTAAAAATTTAAATATAACTGAGAAACAAATTAAAACAGTACTAACATTATTAAGTGAAGGAAATACAATTCCTTTTATAG
>CALVSV010000007.1 GCA_944359595.1 uncultured Bacilli bacterium | reverse complement strand
TAAAACTTTTGATTTAGAAACTTTTATTAAAACCACGCGAGAACATTGGAATATTGAGTGTGGTTTACATTGGAGATTAGATGTAATTATGGACGAAGATCATTCTAGAAATCGTGAAGGTAATTCATTTAACAACTTATCTTTGATTAGAAAAATCGTTTTTAATCTTGCTAGATTAGATACATCTATGGGTGAAAAGCTTACATTAAAGCAAAAAATGACACAATATACAAGTGATTTCAAAAATATTGAAAATCTTATATTCAATGTCATTCCGTACTCTAATTTTTAGTTTACGTAAAGTTTTTATGCGATTGCCTTATATAAAAAATTATATACTTCCGAATTTTTCAAACGGAAATAAAACAAAAAACGCTTTACCTTCTATTTCATCTTTATGTATAAGTCCTATTATTCTACTATCTATTGAATTAACTCTATTATCTCCTAAAACAAAATAATAGTCTTCTGGTATTTTTTCTTGATCTAAACTACTTAAATCAAAATCACTAGTATTACCATTTGTTTCAAAATTTTGATAAATTTCTTTATCATTTATAAATAATTTATTATTCGTTACTCTTACTTCTTCACCAGGCAAACCTATTATTCTTTTAATAATAGGATCATCACTGTCCTTGTTTATAACTACTACATCATATCTTTCAACATCTTTAAATCTATAAGATATTTTATCTAGAAGCATAAGTTCTCCGTCATCTAAATTTGGTAACATACTAGTACCAACAACTTGTATTGGAGATATTACGAATTGTCTAAGTAAAAACACTACTAAAATTATAATTATATACGGTAAAAATTCTTTTAATACTTTCACATCAGTCACCTCAAATATTAATAAAAGAAGGCAAATTGCTTTGCCTCATCATGTTTAATTTCTTTCTTTAATTTTAACTTGACCAATTTTACTTCTCATATATCCACCAATTTTAGCACGTCTTACTTTACCTTTTCTATCAACAGTAATTTTTTCAATCTTTGGTGAATGTACTGGTAAAGTCATTTCAACACCAATACCAGATGATTTCTTTCTTACTGTAAATGTTTCAGAAATACCACCATTATTACGCGCAATTACAACTCCTGTAAAATTTTGAGTTCTTGTCTTATTACCTTCAGTAATTTTAACACCTACTGTAACTGTATCTCCAACTCTAAATTCAGGAATATTTGGATTTAATTGTTTACTAGTTATTTTATCAATTAAATTCATACTCTAAGACTCCTTCCTACATAGTTTTGATCATATCTAAATATAGAGACATCGAATCAAACAAACATATTTTATCACAATTATCTTTTCAAAACAAGTTTTTTAATATTATTTTTACTTTTTTCTTCTTCTATATTAATTTTATTATATATTTTATATATATTTTTATTATTGTTTAAATCAACATTCAAATTTGATAAATCTAAAATCTCTTTTATTTTACTACCCCTATCTACATTCATAGTTCCACAATATGCACAAATATATTTATATTCATAGCATATAATATATTTATTTATAATTTTCTTTTTACCTAAATATAGTAATAAATCATGCCTACAATAATTCATAAAATCACACCTTTCATAAAATTATTGTATATCTATTACTAATCGATAATTGTCAAATTATATTCCATATATATTAAAATATGCATCTGTTATCCTACTAGTTATTCTTTTATTTACATTAGATGTAAAATCAGATGGACTATCACTATAACCAACATCTGGAGAAACAACCGCAACAGTCATTTTTGGATTATCAGCAGGAGCATAACCAACAAAAGTTTTAGTAATTGTTTCTGTATCTACAACGCCATCTCCGTCTGTATCTAAAAATGATTCACTAGTTCCAGTTTTACCTGCTGGATTATAATTACTATTCATATATCCAACACCTAATCCTCTTCCGTTCATAACTGCTAGAAAGCCTTCCTTGACCCTATTCATATATATATCTTCCGTATCAATTTTATTAAGTTCTGTAACTTTATATTCTTCTTTAACATCATCTAAAGTTCCTTCTTTATTTGAATTAAAAACCTTCTTTAATAAATGTTGCGTATATCTAGTACCACCATTAGCTAAAGTATTAATATACTGACTTAATTGTATTGGAGTATATGTATCATATTGACCAATAACAAAATCAAGTAAATGACCAGACATTGTACTTTCTCCTTTATATCCAGTACTTTCAACGGGTAAATCTATTCCTGTTTTAACACCCAATCCAAAACTATTATACATATTTCTATATGTTGTAAATGCTTCTTTATTTATTACTAACGGTTGATTATATACATATGTTCCACCGCCAACTTTTATTGCAGTCATAAATTGATATATATTAGATGATTGAGCTAACGCTTCTATATCATCTAATACACCTAAACGATTTGACCAAGAACACTTTTCAGGTGTATCTTTTATTTTTATACATTCATCTTTAAATTTTGTGCCAATTTCAATGGCTTTAGTATTATATCCAACCAACATAGATGCACCCTTAACAACAGACCCAACAGTTACCGGAGAAGTAGTAATACCAGGCGTATAATCATATACTTTATTTACTCCGTTTTCATTTACTACTTGTTTTCCAGCCATTGCTAATATCTCCCCCGTATTTGGATCCGCAATTACAGCCATACTTTTATCATAATATTTGGTATTAGCTTCACTCTTTGCATTTAACACTTCTTCTTCTAATATTTTCTCTAATTCCATCTGCAAATTTATATCAATAGTAAGCATTATATCATTTCCTCTATGTCCCTCACTTATCAATTCATATGAATTATCTGATAATACTTTATATTTTGCTTTTTTACCCTTTAATACGTCTTCATATTGATATTCTATATAACTTATTCCTACTCTATCGTTTAAACTATACCCTTTTTTTAAATACTCATCTTTTAATTCAGAAGGTATACCTTGACTTTCACTAGATACTTTTCCTAATATAGTTTTAAATACATCACCATATGGATAAGTTCTTTCCCAATCAAGCTTAGTATTAAATCCCCTTAAACTACTGGCTTTTTCGCTTATTATTGCATATTCTTCTTCTGTAACACCATCATTCTTAATTATTTTTTCATCATATGAATAACCTTTATTCATTAAATAATAAATATATGCACATTTTTTATCAAATGCATCAAACTTACTATTTAACTCTTCATCTGTTATTCTTTCTAATTTTAGATTGTATATATCTGTACTATCCAATTTTCTATTTTCTAACTTTTCGTATTCTTCATCTGTTATTAAAGCATCAACTTTATCTTTATATAATGCCATATAATATTCTTTTAAATTAGTAAGAGTTAATTTTGAATAATCAAGTTCAATTATATTAGCCACTTGTTCTGCTAATTTCAATTCCTCTTCTGTAGTAATTCCCTTAACCTTTTTATAATATATTGTTTTAAGCGGCTTATTATCTACTAATAAATTACCATTTCTATCATATATTCTACCTCTTGGTGTTGAAGTACCATCTACTATATTAACTGCATTCTCCATAACTAACGTTTCATATTTTTCTTTATTTATAATTTGTAAATTAAATAATCTAAATGCAATAACAATAAATAGTAACATTATCAATATAATAATAATATTATATCTTTTTTCTATTACTTCATCTATAAATCTAATTTTTTTTGTTTTAAATTTAAAATTCATACTCATCACCACCAAGTCTTAACATATATTATATATCAAATTAAATAATTTTAAAACTTATTTTATATAAATATTATACATTTTTATTATGTCTAATTTAGTCATAATATTGCTTTAAAAATAATAATAATATATAATCAATTTTAGGTGGTAATATGTCAAAAAACAAAAATTATATAAATGTATGCAAAGTAATATCAATTATTTGTGTAGTATTAATACATATAATATCTAAAATATATATGAATAGTGATGTTACAACAACTAATTTTAAAATATTAGCTTTAATAGATATACTAATACATTTTTGTGTACCAGTATTTGTAATGTCTTCTGGTGCAATATTCTTAAATAGGGATGATTCTCCAAAAAAAATGATATTTAAATATGCATTAAAAATGTATATTATATTCGTAATATCTAATTTTATATATAAATATTTATATTATCAAGTACTATCCGGTAATCCATTTAACATAAATGAAATTTTAAATTCACTTATTTCCTCTATAAAACTAGAAAGTGTATTTCAGTTATGGTATTTACGCCTAGCTTTTATACTATATCTTTTAACTCCTATAATAAAATTATTAAGATTTAATAGATCAAAAGATACTATAGTAATAATTATATTATTTTTTACATCATTTATTATATATAAATTTACTAATAATAATTATTTATTAACTTTATTTGGTTATACTTTCTACTATTATGCAGGCTATTATTTTGACAAATATAATTTAAAAAGAAAAAAATATATATTATATAGCATAGGATTAATAGCGCTAATATATTCTTATATAATGACATTAAGAAATTCATTACCAGGTTATCCAGATATAAATTATATGGAATATTTAACACCTAATATAATGTTATATAGTATATTAATATTTATATTAATTAAAAATATAACACCTAAATTAACTAACCAAAACATATTCAATTATTTATCTAAATATAGTTTTGGAACCTATTTAATACATGGATTAGTAATAGGAGTACTTCAATATATAAACATAATAAATATATATAATCCTAATACAAATATATTAATATTATTACTCTATACATTATTAACTTTAATATGTTGTTATATTATATTATTTATATATAAAAAAATAATATCTATGGTGCATAAATCATCATAGATATTTTTAATTAATTAGCATGTATAATGTATGGGTTTGTTTTAGTGCCATCTCCAGTTGAATACAGTACATCAGATCTCAGATTTAAAACTGGCACCACGCCGCTACTACCATCGACATCACGGTAGTCCAAAGTACCACTGATACCGACATGGAACTCATAAGCATAAGCACCATCGAAGCGAGAAGGCGCCCCCAGCCAATACCAGTTCCCTTTTTGTAAATAGTAGTTTTCGTTAGAAGGGGCATACTTTCCTCCAGCAAACGCTGCCTCGTCCTCTGTTAATAAGCCAACCTTTAAGTCATATTCTCCTCCATATGTTTTTTCTGTGTTAGGACACGTAAATTGCGGTGCATTGTTTGTTATTAGTCTTCCATATGCTCCATAATACATAATACCATATTGATCAATTTCTGATACTGAAGTGTCGTTACAATACCTAGTACTCGCTATTAAATTATCATATTCACTTAAATTTGTTGTATACCAATTTTCTAAATATGTTTTTATTGTACTGTTTGTCCCATCTTGTACGTTTGGTGCGCTATTATCATATGTATATCCTACATATTTTTCGTTATTATAATTTGTGTTAAATGCACTTTCTCCTACTATTTCATCAGATATTATTCTTGTTGTGCCATCTCCGTTTACTCTGACTACCCTCCATAATGTTTCCATATCTCCTATTTTTACATAATTATCTTCTACCGCTCCTCTAAAATAATATGTTTCTCCATCGTCATCAATACCTTTTATTAATCCTTCATCTGTTGTTGCTGTAGTATTAAAGTCTGGTGTTGTTTCAACTATTGGGCTATTATTGTTTTTAATTACTGTAGACAGAAGTTCTGCTCCCTTTTCTTGATTTCCTTCTACCGTTATTTTACCAGTAAATGTTGCGCCCATCATATCACTTTGATCTAGATCATTCTCACTTATCCAAATATACAACTGATAATCTTTATTTGCGCTATTTGCTAATTCTATATTTTTTGTTAGTAATACTTCATTATTAGTTATATTTCTGAAGTTACCATTACTTATTTTTTCATCTCCAGAATATAGAGCCCATTTAAATTCTAAATCTTTTAATGATTCATCTATTGTAATATCTGTTAATGACATATCTACATATGTTGTTGC
>CALVSV010000006.1 GCA_944359595.1 uncultured Bacilli bacterium | reverse complement strand
ATGAGTGGATCTCAAATAATACAAGATGATAAAATAATTGGTGCGGTTACACATGTAGTTGTAGATAATACTAAAATGGGATATGGAATATTTATTACCACAATGTTAAAAGAGGCAGAAAATTAATTTCTGTTTCTTTAATTTTTTGCAACACGTCTTATTGAAGAAAAATGCCATTTATGCCAAAAATCTTCAATAAGTTCATGATTTATTTTTTTATCTATATTATAATATTATTAAAAAAAAATGCCTTACATGGCAAAACAATTTATGGAGGTTACAATGAAAAAAATAGAAAGAAATATATATTTAAACAAATTAATTAGTAGAAGAGATAATGGATTAATTAAAATTATAACTGGAATTAGGAGGTGTGGAAAATCCTATTTACTTGACCCATTATTTATAGATTATTTAAAAAAAACAGGTGTAAAAGAAGATCATATTATAAAACTTGAATTAGATAGAGAAAAAAATAAAAAATATCATGACCCAAAAATACTAGACGAATATATACATTCTAAAATTAAAGATTCAAATATGTACTATGTAATACTTGATGAAATTCAACTTGTAGATGAATTTGAATATATTTTAAACGGATTATTATATGAAAAAAATATTGATGTATATGTTACTGGTAGTAATTCAAAATTTTTATCTTCGGATATTATTACAGAATTTAGAGGCAGAGGAGATCAAGTTAGAGTTTATCCATTTTCATTTTCAGAATTTTTTCAAGCATATAATAAAGATAAATATGATGCTTGGAATGAATATGTTACATATGGTGGTATGCCACTAATTTTATCAAAAAAAACGGATGAAGAAAAATCACAATATTTAAAGGAACTTTTTGAACAAACTTATATAAGGGATATTGTCGAGAGAAATAATATTCAAAGAGTTGATGTTTTAGATGATATTATAAATATGTTAGCATCTTCAGTTGGTTCTTTAACTAATCCTCAAAAATTATTTGATACGTTTAAAAGTAATGGTGAAAAGGGATTGTCTTTAAACACAATTAATTCATATATTAAAAATATTGAAGACTCTTTTATTGTAAATAAGTCAAATAGATATGATATAAAAGGAAAAAAGTATATAAAAACTCCTCAAAAATATTATTTTACTGATATAGGACTTCGTAATGCTAGATTAAACTTTAGACAACAAGAAGAAAATCATTTAATGGAAAACATAATATATAATGAATTGTTAATAAGAGGATATAACGTTGATGTTGGTGTTGTTGAGATAAGAGAAAATAATACTAGAAAACAATTAGAAGTTGATTTTGTTTGTAATTTAGGGAACAAAAGATATTATATACAATCCGCACTTAATTTAGATACTATGGAAAAAACGGTTCAGGAATCTAAGTCTTTAAATAGTATAGGTGATAGTTTTAAAAAAATAATCGTTGTTAAAGATAATATAAAATTATGGAGAAGTGAAGAAGGTATTGTAATTATGGGGATTTATGAATTTTTATTAAATCCTAATAGTTTGGAATTATAAATAATTAACTTTATATCTAATAAAAAAATACTAGAAAAAATCATCTAGTATTTTTAAATTATATCGCATAACTATCTTCCATAGTAAATTCTATGTTTTCTTCAATCCATTCTTTTCGTGGTTCAACTTTATCTCCCATTAAAACATTGACACGCTTTTCTGCAAGTGCAGCATCATCTATTTTAATTTGAATTAAGCTTCGGGTGTCTGGATCCATTGTTGTTTCCCATAGTTGATCAGCATTCATTTCACCCAACCCTTTATATCTTTGAGTTTCAAGTTTAACTTTGCTATTCCTAATTATTTCCATTCTTTCTTCATCTGTCCATGCATATTGTATATTTTTACCATTGCTTAACTTATAAAGTGGAGGCATAGCTATGTAAAGATGACCTTCTTCAATCAATGGACGCATAAATCTATAGAAAAATGTAAGTAAAAGTATTTGAATATGTGCGCCATCATCATCTGCGTCAGTCATAATTATTACCTTATCATAATTACTGTCTTTTATATCAAAGTCATGTCCTACACCAGCACCTATAGTTGTTATTATAGTGCCAATTTCTTCATTTTTAAAAATTTCTTCAGCTCTTGTTTTTTCAGCATTAATAACTTTTCCTCGTAAAGGTAGTATCGCTTGAAATTTTCTATCTCTTCCTTGTTTAGCGCTTCCACCCGCACTATCACCTTCGACTAAAAATAGTTCGTTTTTTTTGGGATTCTTAGCTTGAGCAGGAGTAAGCTTACCACTTAGTATTCTTTCTTTTTTGTTTCCTTTTCCTTTTCTTGCTTCATCTCTTGCGCGTCGCGCTGCTTCCCTTGCTTGTTTACTATTTATAGACTTTCCAACTATTTTTGTTGCTATTTCTTTATTTTCTTCTAAATAAAATTTCATTTGTTCATAAACTATAGATTCAACTACTGTACGAGCTAATGGAGTACCTAATTTCCCTTTTGTTTGTCCTTCAAATTGTAATAAAGTTTCTGGTATTTTTAAAGATATAATTGCAGTTAGACCTTCTCTTACATCACTACCATCAAAATTTGAATCTTTATTCTTAAGTAGATTATTACTTCTTGCATATTCATTAAATATTTTTGTTAATGCAGTTTTAAACCCAACTTCATGTGTACCACCATCACAAGTTTTAACATTATTTACAAACGATACAATATTTTCGCTATATGCATCTGTATATTGAAGTGCAACATCTACTTCTATCTTATCTTTAACATTTGAAAAACTAAATACATCATTTATACATTTTTTGTTTTCATCTAAATATTCAACAAAAGCTTCTAATCCTTTTTCATAATAAAATCTTTCTTGCTTTTCGTCTTCTTCGTCAATTACATCAATAGTAAGTCCTTTTATTAAGAAAGCAGATTCTTGCATCCTTTCACATACAGTAGAAAACGAAAACTTAGTAGTCTGAAATATTGAACTATCTGGCATAAACGTAACAGTTGTACCATTTTTTTTTGTTTTTCCAATCTTTTTTAGTGGAATTTTTGTGTGTCCACCATTTTCAAATCTAATATAGTATTCTTCCCCATCACGTCTTGTATAAACTTCTAACCATTCAGATAGTGCATTAACAACACTTGCACCAACACCGTGTAAACCACCAGAAACTTTATATCCACCCTCTTCAAATTTACCGCCTGCATGTAATACAGTATATATTACTTCTGGAGTAGATTTACCAGATTCATGCATTCCGGTAGGTAACCCTCTTCCTTCATCTGTAACAGATACACTACCATCTTTGTTTAATGTTATTTTTAAATATGAACCATATCCATTTATGCATTCATCAACACCATTATCAACTATTTCCCAAATAAGATGATGAAGTCCTCTTTTATCAGTTGACCCAATATACATACCAGGTCTTTTTCTAACAGCTTCTAGTCCTTCTAAAATTTTAATAGATTTTTCATTATATGCCATAATATCACGTCCTTCAATCTTTATTAATTAATTGTATCAAATTTTTTTAAAAATGTCTTTAATTTTCAAGTAAAAATATAGCTATTATAGCTATATTATTCTAAAATTTCAAAATTGTTACCATAATCAAGATTTAATACACCCTTTTTATTTTCTAATGTTGGTAATATTTTTAAATAATAATTTATTTCTTCTATTTTAACTAGTGTAATATATACATAATTACCATCATTCATTATACATAAAAATCGTTCGTTATCAACATTATTTGGAGCATATTTTATTTCTGAAATTCTAAGTTTTATTTCATCATTAACCTCACTAAACTTAAGTATTAATTTATTCAATATTTTATCAGATAAACCTTCCATATTAAGTATTGGCAAGCTTACTGTTATATTATTTTCTATTTCTTTATTATTACTTAATATAATTTTTTGAGTATTCCCATTATAAAACAATGGTTTATATTCTTCTATATTAATAGTGAGTTTACCAAATAATCCCTTCTTTATATTAACATCTTTAATAATATCTATTTTTTTTATTTCATTTTCCATATTAGATGTAGATATATCAAGCATCTTAGGATAATCAACAATATTAGCTCTTCTCATTATTTCTATATCTTTAACATAAGTATTTCCATTAATATATATATTTTTAATATTAGTATTAATAACAAAATAATATAAAATAAAAGATAATAAAGTTATACCAAAAATTAAAATTAAAAATATAACTATATTTTTAACTTTTAATTTTTTCTTTTTAACTACTGCCATATTATTCCCAATTCACAAATTCTTGTTCTTCTTTAAGTTTTATTTTATCTTTTTTATATATTTCATTTTTTACTAAATTAATTAAATTATATATATCATTACTTGATGCATTATTATAATTTATAATAAAATTTGCATGTTTCCTAGATACCATCGCACCTCCAATAGTTTTTCCTTTTAAACCTGCATCCTCTATTAATTTTCCTGCTGGAACATCAATAGGATTTCTAAAAACACTACCTGCTGATGGATATTCTAGTGGTTGTGTTAATAATCTTCTCCTTCTTCTATCATCAATAATTTCTAGCATTTCTTTTTTATCACCTGGTTGTAATACCATTGTAACTTCTAAGCATATATATTTAGGATGCTTTTGTAAAAATGATGTTCTATAATGAAAATCTAATTCACTATTATACATAGTAATTACTTTTAATTTATCATCTAGTAATTTAACTTCACTAACTACATATCCCATATCAGATTTATAAGCACCAGCATTCATAAACACTGCTCCACCTACACTACCTGGTATACCAGTTGCGAACTCTAAACCAGACAATCCCTTTTTTGTAACCTCGTTAGCAAGCTTCATAAGTGAATACCCTGCTCCTACCTTTACAATCGTATCATCTATTTCTAAATTGTTAAATTCATCTAACTTTATTAAGCAACCATCATAATCTTTATCAGAAAAAATCAAATTTGAACCCTTACCAATAATTTTATATTTTGTTTTTGTATCATTTAATATTTTTATTGTTTTAATGAGTTTATCCGTATTTTTTGGAAATACTACAATACGAGCTATCCCGCCAATTTTATACGTATTATATTTTTTTATAGACTCATTTAACAATATTTTACCGATCTTTTCTTTCTTTAGTAACTTAATTACTTCTCCCATTTTTATCACCTATTATTTTTTTTATTTCACTATATATTTTTAATGAACTATTTTTAATTCCCATATTACTAATATTTTCTTTAATAGTATTATATTTTATTTTATCCTTAAATAATGAATCAATTGTTCTTACTAATATATCACCTTTTAAATCTTTTTCTTCTATTAATAGCGCTGCATTATTATCAACTAAATCCATCGCATTAATATATTGATGATTATTAGTAACATATGGACTAGGTATAAATATTGTAGGAACTTTTAAAGCAACTATTTCAGATATAGTAGATGCTCCAGCACGTGATACCATAATATCGGTAACTTTCATCACTCCTGCTAAATTGTCGATATATCCAACTATTTTAACATTATTAGGAACCTTTACTTTTTTCATTTCTTCATAATATGTTTTCCCAGTTACAAATAATACTTCATAATCATGACCATTAAACATTGGTAACATAGTTGATATAATTTCATTTATTTTAAGTGATCCAAGAGATCCCATTACAATAAGTACTAATTTTTTATTCTTATTTAAACCAAAATCTTCCTTGTTTGCTTTTTTAGCTTTTAGTGCATTATCTCCGCATGGATTTCCAGTGTATACTAATTTATCTGTACTTTTAAAATATTTTTTAGAACCTTCAAAAGATATAGCCATCTTATCTGCATATTTAATTAGATGTCTATTAGATAATCCTGGAATACTATTTTGTTCATGAATAAAAGTTTTGTATCCCAGTTTTTTAGCGCACATAATAACTGGATCAGTTATATATCCTCCTACTCCAATAACAATATCCGGATCAAAATCTTTTATAACCCTTTTACATTTTTTAATAGCTTTAAAATAACAAAGTACAGTTTTTATATTTTGAGGACTTAAACTTCTTTTTAATCCATACATCTCTAGAGGCATATAACTTATATCATATTTTGGCACTATATCTTTTTCCATTCTATTATGGGTACCAATATATAAAAATTCACTATTTGGCTCTTTTTCTCTAATTATATTAATAATAGCTAAAGCAGGATAAATATGTCCACCTGTTCCACCACCACAAACAATTGCTCTCATATCACATATACCTTTCCATGTAAATTCAACAATATTATATCATTTATAAATTAACTTGTAAATTAATATCTATTATAATATATACATTAATTTATATAAAATGAAAAAAAGATAAAGTATCTTATCTTTTTTTTGCGCCATTAAATAAATCTTTTTTATATATTTTTACTTCAGGATAAAACATTGTTTTTAGTGTAGGAATCATCTCTACAAGTTTATTATATTCTTCATCACTTAAATTGTTACTTGACATTAACTTATAGTATTGTATCATTAATGCTTTATAATCTTCCATTCTTGATTTTAAAGTACTAACAAATAAATCAGATGATATTTTTGTTTGTTCACAAAACGATGAAATATTACTTTCATTTTTTTCTTTAGCATTTTTTAAAAGTGATCTATAATTACTTCTTTTACTATACACTTTATCTAATGAATCGATACCAATTATTGTTCTATCGCCAGCAATCAGTTTGCTTGCATAATACCCTTCAATATCGTTTAATCCTTTGTTATCTATATATATAGTAGTTGTAATGTTTTCACCTTTAACATATCTTTTTAATCTAGTAATAATTTCGTTAAAGTTTTCCTTTGATATAACTTTAGCATTAATAGTTTTAATATTAACAATTTCTAAATCTTTTAATGCTAATTCTTTTTCTACATATTGTAATTCACTAAAACAATTACCATAATGTAATAATGCAAATTTGACTTTTTCCATCTTATTAACCCCCTTAGTTCAAAAAGAACACACCCATTATAGCACATTTTCTTGATTATGTCAAATTTAGTGTCATTTTAAAGTCTTTATAAGTTGCTTACATGTATTATTTAATTGTTTAAATGGTGTTTTTTGTATCTCTTCATATACATTATTAAACTCATTATTTTTATCATAAAATAATTCATATAACACAT
>CALVSV010000005.1 GCA_944359595.1 uncultured Bacilli bacterium | reverse complement strand
CCACATGGCTAGCATTTTTAAGGCTTTTTACCACTGTCCACTCGTTAATTTCCTTTAAAAATGGGGCTTTTATTACCTTTATGTTTTAGTTTATTCCAGCTAATCTCTAGCAGAGTGGCTCTAAAAGTGGCTCCAGAATTGCAAATTTTCCACATCTTTTATACTTTATCTTTAACTACAATATACCATTTAATCCATTATAAGTCCATACAACTTGGCATTTATTACTATAATTTAAACTTATTGTTATAATTAATGATATCAATATTGCTCAACGAATCTAATTTGTAATCGCTTTTACTCTTAAAATAATAATTATTATTAATATAAGGATTTTTACGATCGATTTCACTTCTTAACAATGTTAGTAGTTTAGATATACTTTCGTTGCCTATAGTTACTTTCTTTCCAAAAACTTCTTTTATTTGTACAAAAAAGCCAATGACTTTATTTGGTGTAATACCTATTGAATTAAACATTCCAGCAATTTCAAATGCTTTCTTTGTTTCTTTTTCCTGTTGTCCATCAATAGCACCAGAATTCAACTTATCATAATTTTGAACCATATAACATAAATATGATACATAAATAATTTCTTTATTGTCCATTAGCCTAATCATATTATAAAAATCTAAAGGTGATACATTCTTTGGTGGTACAACATATTTATTAGAAAACAATAATATTATTTTATTCCTTATTTCCTCATTATTCGCTATCAATTTAATTAAATCTTCAGATAATAAATCTGAATGAAATGATGCCATTTGTTGAATATCCTTAGGTAGTTGAGATAATTCCTCATCTGTGACTGTAAACTTTTGATTGTTCTTAGGATCCATCCTATATTGAACTACTGCTTTTATTTGAGTTGCTAAATGATATAAGAATTCAACATTTACATCATATTTTTTTTGACCAGAATATCTAGCTTCTTCAAATGTTTTTTTGTGTTGTTCAATCCAACCAACATACTGTTCAGATGAAATTTGATTATCTTGTGATAATACACCTTTTTTTAATAGTACGTCCAATATGGATACAGAATTATTCTGTTCTGTCGATTCCATTGGAATAGTTAACATTCTTGTTTCTAATAGCAATCTTGATTCTTGTGATAACAATTCTATCAATCTATCTAATTGATGGCCATTTCTTTTTATTTTAGATCCTCTACTATTTTCAGTATAAACATTATTATTTTTATCAAAATAAATTAGTTTCCCATTACTATCTTTAATAGGCTCTCCATTATCATCATATCTTACAAATGTTATTTCTCCTGCTGGTGTTACATAAATCAAATTTCCTCTTTCATCTGTTTTAAATTCTGAATTTTTCAATTTTTCCCATAATTCATCTATTTGATTACCTGGAATATTATGTTCATATATGTATAATGCTTTTAAATACATCTCGCAACATTTTGCTAAATCCGATGCTATTGCATGACATTCATCATATATATCTTTTTCAGAAAAAAGTTCTCCAGACATTATTCTTCTTTCAACATCTTTTAAGTATAGTTCTTCTTTTCTATAAAAAGAATTTGCTTCACCATATGTCCTTTCTGCTGATTCTTGTATTTCTTGTAAATTAGGATTATATGTGTTTCTTAAATCAAGTTCTTTTGGTCCAAACATTATAATCACCATCCTATATCTAATTATATCATAAAAAGCCCTAATTTTTTTAAATATAGCAAAATATCTAAATCAAAATGGCTCCAAAATGGCTCCAACCCCTATTTTGGGCTATTTTTTGATAAAAAGAAAAACTCGCGTTTTTCCTTATTTTATCGGGGTTTGCGAGTTATTTTCCACAACATTGTTTATATTTCTTACCACTGCCACATGGACACATTTGATTTCTACCTATTTTTGATTTTTTCTCTGGTGTTTTTTTCTTTAATGTTGATTTATCTTCGTTTGTCATCATTTTTTCTTGTTTTGGTTTTTGTTCTACATTTGTTTCGATTCTTGCTTTCAATAAATGTATTGCAATATTTTTATCAATAGCTTCCATCATTTGATCAAACATCTCGAAACCTTCTTTAGTATATGCTTGTACTGGATTATTTTGTGCATATCCACGTAATCCAATTCCTTCTTTTAAATGATCTAAAGTGCTAATATGATTAGTCCACATTGAATCAATAATACGTAAACTAATGCTCTTTTCAAAATCATTTATTACTTCTTTTGGTAACTTGCTAATTTTTTCTTCATAATCTTTTATAACTTTTTCATATATAATAACTATTATATCTTCTACATCTTTATCTTTTATTAAATCTACATTAAATGTATTGTTTTTTACTAAATAAGTATTTACTGCTTCTGTTATTTCACTTATATCATTATCTGTTAAATGCCCCTCTGGAGCAATATGTGAATTAACTAATTCCGTAATATGATCTTTAAATAGTTCTAATACATCCTCATGTATTGATTCAGAATCAATAATTTCGTTACGTCTATCGTAAATTATTTCTCTTTGTTGATTCATAACATCATCATATTCTAACAAATTTTTTCTTATATCATAGTTATTTCCTTCAACCCTTTTTTGCGCAGTTTCAATAGATTTTGTAAACATTTTACTTCTTATTGCTTGATCCTCAGAAATACCAACTGTCTGCATCATATTTTTTATTTTTTCTGTACCAAATCTAACCATTAAATCATCGTCAAATGAAACAAAAAATTGACTTGTACCAGGATCTCCTTGTCTACCAGAACGTCCTCTAAGTTGGTTATCAATACGTCGTGATTCATGTCTTTCAGTACCAATTACATATAGTCCACCTAATTCTTTAACGCCTTCACCTAATTTAATGTCTGTCCCACGACCTGCCATATTAGTTGCGATTGTAACTGCACCTTTTTCACCTGCTTTTGCTATTATTTCAGCTTCTCTTGCATGATTTTTTGCATTTAATATTTCATGTTTAATCTTTTTCTTTGTTAACATTTTACTTATAAGTTCATTAGTTTCAATTGCAATAGTACCAACTAGTATTGGTTGACCAGTTTTATGTATTTCTTCTATAACACGTAAAATAGCAGCGTATTTACCTTTCTTTGTAGCATATACTAAATCTGGTAAATCCTCCCTAATTATTGGTTTATTAGTAGGTATTTGGATAACATACATATTATATATATTTCTAAATTCTTCTTCTTCTGTTTTAGCTGTACCTGTCATACCAGCCAGCTTTGCATACATTCTAAATAAATTTTGAAAAGTAATTGTTGCTAAAGTTCTCGTTTCTTGTTCTATTGTAACATTTTCTTTAGCTTGTATTGCTTGGTGTAATCCTTCTGAAAATGCACGTCCCTTCATTAGACGACCAGTAAATTGATCAACGATAATTACTTCACCATCTTGAACAACATAGTCAACATCATTTTTCATTGCATAATTTGCTTTTAGCGCTTGATTGATGTGATGCACTAGACTTGTATTGTTAATATCATATAAATTTTTAACTTTAAATGTTTTTTGCGCCTTATCATTTCCAACATCTGTTAAAGTAACTGCTTTAGTTTTTTCATCAATAGTATAATCAGTATTTTCAGTTAACCCTTTAACAAAGCTATCTGCTTGTACATATAAATTAGCATTATTTAATCTACCACCAGAAATAATTAACGGTGTTCTTGCCTCGTCAATAAGAACAGAGTCAACTTCATCTATAATTGCAAAATTATATGGTCTTTGCATAACTTTATCTTCACGTCTTACAACCATATTATCTCTAAGATAATCAAATCCTATTTCGTTATTAGTTGAATACGTAATATCACAAGAATATATATCTTGTTTTTGTTTAGGCGTTAATTCTCTTAAATTAACTCCAACTGTAAGTCCTAAAAATTCAAATATTTTACCCATCCAATGAGCATCACGATCTGCCAAATATTCATTTACTGTTATTATATGTACACCATTACCTGATAAAGCATTTAAATATGCTGGTAATACTTCTGTTAATGTTTTACCTTCACCAGTTTTCATTTCGGCAATATTACCATAATGTATTGCAAGTCCACCTAATAATTGTACGTAATATGGCTTCTCACCTATAATACGATATGCAGCTTCTCGCGCTGTTGCAAAGGCTTCAACTAAAATATCATCTAAAGTTTCTCCATCATCTAACCTTTTTTTAAATTCTACAGTCTTATTTTGTAATTTCTTATCAGATAATTTTGAGTATTCTTCATCTAGTGCAGTAATATCATCTGCTATTTTTTCAAAATTTTTAAGTTCCTTATATTCGTGATCAAATAATTTTTTTATTATGTTCATTATACATCTTCTCCTTCGGCACATAATTTAATTGTATCAAAAAAATGCACTAATTAATAGCATTTGTACATTTTTTTATTTATATTCGATAATACCATAGTTTCCATCATTTCTTTTATATAATATAGAAATAGATGATGTATCAGCATTTTTAAATACATAAAAATCATGATTTAATAAATTCATTTGTAATAGCGCTTCATCTTCACTCATAGGTTTAGCATCTATATTTTTTCTTTTAACTATTGTACTAATTTCTTCTTCTTCATAATCATTATCAAAATGAATATCGTTAATCATAGTTTTTTCTATTTTCTTTTGCATTTTAGTTTTATTTTTTCTAATTTGTCTTTCCAGTTTATCAACTGCAATATCTATTGCTTCTTCTAACTCATCACGAGCTTCTTCACTTCTTATTATAAAGTTTTTGCTAGGTATTGTTACTTCTATTTTCTTTTTTCTACCTTCTGTTTTAATAACGACTTTAACATTTGTATCTTCGTTAAAAAACTTTTCTAATTTTTTTAATTTTTTTAAAATATAGTTTTTTGTATCCTCACTACATTCGCATTTTAAGTTTATCATATTTATTTGCATATATATCATCCTCTCATAACAAATAACTTGTATTTATAATATACCATAAATATATAAAAAAAACTACTATAATACAGTAGTTTTTTCTGCGAATTTTAATACTTCTCTAGCTTGTAATCCTTTATCTGTTTCAATAAGTTCAAATGAAACTCTATCACCTTCATTAAGTGATTTATAACCTTCTTGATTAATCATTGAATAATGAACAAAAATATCGTTATTTTCTTTATATTCAATAAAACCATAACCTTTTTCATTATTGAACCACTTCACAACGCCTGACATTCTCATAATTTAACACCACCTTCCTTAATACATACTACAAATACAACTTTTGTATTCCAAAACCGCTAGAACACTATTCCAGTATGCACTATTTGCAAACAAATTACAATCATATTTGCACGAACTATAAATATTTTTAGTATATACGATATATTTATTAAAAATTCGACCTTTTATTTAAAAAAACGTTGTTTAAAACATTCAAATTGGGCATTATGGACAAAATGGTATATTACAAAATGATAAAATTGATACGGTAATAGGAGGATATATATGATAAAAAAAAGATTTCTAAATAATGTAATGAAACTTATTATGGATAAAAATCCAAATTATGATCAGAACACATTGTTAGAAATAAAGTATGGACTCGAATTAATTTATATATCTATAACAAAAATGTTTATAATTTGTATACTCGCATATATATTAGGTATTTTAAAAGAAATGTTAATAATAGTTATTAGCTATAATTTATTAAGACCTACTGCATTCGGTGTTCATGCAAATAAAGGATGGCAATGTTTAATAGTAACCTCATTTATGTTTTTAATATTTCCATTTTTATCAAAGTACCTTATGTTATCAATAATTATAAAGATACTTATATTGCTTATATGTTTTGTATTAATTATTTTATATGCACCAGCAGACACACCTAAACATCCATTGATTCATAAAGAAAGAAGAAAAAAATATAAAATAATTACTTGCATAACAACGTTAATATTATCTTTTATAGTATTATATTATAATAATTATTCACTATCAAATTTAGTACTATCTTCAATTGTTATGCAAACAATATTAATTTTACCAATCACATATAAGATTATGAATGTTAGATACTCTAATTATAAGTATTATACTAGTGGTTTAAAAAATTAATTTTAAACATATATTTGGAAGGAAGTGAATAAAAATGGCAAGCTTAATAGCTAAATTACTAGGGTCAATTGGTAAAGTAACTGCTGAATCAACTACAAGTGCATGTGTTATGTTCTTCATGTTTGATGAACCAGAAATGCCTGCTCATTTAATTGAAAAATAAAATCGTATAAATAAAAAATATGAACAGTATTTAGTTCATATTTTTTTATTTACTATCAATTATTATATATTGATAAAAATAATTTTTTATCATTTCGTTTTTTGTATTAATGTGTTTATTGTTTTTTACTATGTCTTTTACTAGAGATAAACCAACACCATGTCCTTTTCCTTTTGTAGTATAACCTGGTTCGTCAATCTTGGAAACGTTAACATCACTAGAACAAGAATTAGAAATTATAATATAAGTTTTGTTGTTTTGAGGATACATTTCAATCGTTACAGATTTTTCTTTAGTGTTTAAACATTCATCTCTAGCATTATCTACAAACACACCGATAATTTGACATAGCTCTTTATAAAATTTAGCTCCATACATGTCAAAAAACTTCATTTCATTTAACCTAGGACTAATAGATACAAACACTTTAATGTTTTTACTATTCATATCATTAATTTTGTATGATAGCATTCCTTTTAAACCACCATTTGAAATATTTTTAAGTTCAGTTAAGTGTTTATCAAACGGTTTTACATCATCAGCTAATATTTCATTTATTAACGCTTTTGTTTTATCGCTATTATCCAATGACTC
>CALVSV010000004.1 GCA_944359595.1 uncultured Bacilli bacterium | reverse complement strand
AAAATAATTTGCCTTTATCTTTATTTGTTTCTACAAAATAAACTAACAAAAGAAAAGTTAAAAGTGGGAATAAATAATTAACAGCACCAGTTATCCAAAAAATACCATCACGCACTATCATTATCTCGAGAAAACCATACATTGAAATGGTTAATAGAGCAACCTTATAATCGCTAATATTAGCTCTTTTTGAAACCAGTTTATATATTAAATAAAATATTGCAAGTATCACTATACTTTGTGCAATTCTATAAATTGGTAATCCAAATCTAAGTAATAAACATTCAATAAAGAAACAAGTTATTCGGCCACCCCATTGTAAATAATGTTGACCTAAGAAATTAAAAATATCTAATATCCCATATTCATGACCTATATTTCCAATATCTACTGCATAACTAAGAGAAGCATATCCATAATCATCATGATATAGCCATAAAAATTGATGTTGAAATAAAAGCATTGCAAAGAAGATAGTAAAAATTATTAAAACTCTATTTTTTTTTATAAAAGAAAGCATTTTATTTATCACCCTCCAATTGCCATACTCTTATTAAAAACTTATACCTTTTTTCTATTTCATTTTTTTGTTTCTTTGTTAATTTATACATCTTACCTATTTCTTTATGAACCATTTTAATTTCATTCAATTGAGCTTGTTTCTTATTTAAACTAGTAACATTATTACCATGTACACGATAAAAATTATAAGGTTTATTAATAAAAGCAATTTTACCCTCTTTCATAACATTAACATAGAATAGCCAATCTCCAGCTTGTTTATATTTGCCAGATTTAGCAAAATACTTTTTATAGTTATTATTTTTAAAGACAACAGAAGAAACATTAGCAATAGTACAATTTAAATAAGCGTATTTTTTTATCTCATCTTCACCATTTTCAATAAAATCATGATCCCAATGACCTGATTTTAATATATCTATTTCTGGTTTTATAGAAGGAAGAATTATCTTTCCAAATTTATCTATAAATGCTGTATCTGTATATGATATAACTATAGAATCATCCTCTTTAATAGGTTTTAAAACTGATTTCAAAAATTGTTTTTGGCAAAAATCATCTGCTTCTGCAATCCAAACATAGTCACCTGTAGCATTTTCAAAACCTTTCTCCCATTGTTTAAAAGCTGAACCGCTATTAACATCATTATAAATCTTTTTAATATTAATATATTGTTTTAGTTTATCCACAAGTTCATCTATAACTTCTCTACTATAATCTTTAGAACAATCATCTAATATTATTAACTCATCTATTTTTTCAGTTTGATATAAAATACTATAAACTCTCTGATACATAAAATCAGCATAATTATAGTTTGGTATTACTACAGAAATAGTTTTACCACTTTCTTTTTTATTACTTTGTTTTTCTGCTAAATCAATAAGAGTGTCCAAAGTTATCTTAGAAGGAATAACTGTTTTAACTAGATTTCTAGAATAAAATTTATAAAAAGATATCATCATATTTGCTAAAAAGCACAAACCACTATCATTAAATTTTAAGTAGAGTTTATAATAATATTTATGTTTAGTTCCTTGTGTTTCTAAAAAATTCCAAAAATAATGATTTTGCCTAATTTTATATTTAGCACTTTTCTTGTATAATTCTTTTAAAAACTTATAACGTTTGATAAATTTATCTTCTTTAGGTGGAATATATAAATAAAACATAATAACTTGTTGATATATAATTATGTCAAAATATTTTTTATATCCTTTTACTTTATTAATACGGCTCTCTAAAATATCAAGTGCTTTAAAAATATCAAATCGTTTAAAACTTAAAGTATCATTCTGTGTAGATTTTTGTCTTTGAATATAATTATAATATGTATCACCAGTATAAGCTATTTTTTTCGCATTTATTATAATGGCTAATACAGTTGCTACATCTTCGTTCATTATCCCAGTTGGAAATGGAAATTTTTCTAATAACTCCTTTCTAAATAATTTATTGCATGGTGAAGCTGCATGACCTTGATTTAAAATATTTTCTTTTGTTACTTTTCCTTCACACTCAACAGCTCTTACATCTGTTTGATTTTCAAAAGATGAATCAAACTTTATAACAATATCACATACTGCAACATCTGCTTTCTCTTTAGTAATAGCTTTATATAATTCTTCATAAAAATTATCTTCTAAATAATCATCTGAATCAATAAAAGATATTAAATCATATTTGGCTTCTTTTAAAGCAATATTTCTATTATAACCAGCACCATGATTTTCCTTATTTTTAATTAATTTTATATAAGGACATTTTTTCATATAACGCTTAATAATAGAAACAGTTTTATCAGTAGAACAATCATCAACCAAAATGATCTCAAACTTTTCTAAATTTTGCTTCAAAATAGAATCTAAGCATTTTTCTATATATTGTTCTGTATTGTAACATGGTATTATTATTGATATTCCTTCTTTTTTCATATTGTACTCCTTATATTTTTTTATTTTTTATCATAACTTCTTTTAATAGTTTTAATGACTTCAAAATATTTTTTTCTCTAAAAATTAATTTTCTATATAAATCATCATTATAATCATAATTAAGAGAAGACCCTTCTTTATGAAATATTTCTATATCAGGATCATAAATAAATTTTAAATTATCTTTTCTCCTACGATAAT
>CALVSV010000003.1 GCA_944359595.1 uncultured Bacilli bacterium | reverse complement strand
AAACACTTAAAGTAGGAACTAAATCAAATCCTAATTCAGTTGCAGGAGCACTTGCTAATGTTTTTAGAGAAAAAGGAAGTGTTGAAATTCAAGCAATCGGGGCTGGGGCATTAAATCAAGCGATTAAGGCTATTGCTATTGCAAGAGGATTCGTGGCTCCCACAGGAAAAAATTTAATATGTATTCCAGCTTTTACTGATATAGTAATTGATGGAGATGAAAGAACGGCAATTAAGTTAATTGTAGAAGCAAGATAAATAATTGTACACACATACAAATATGTGTGTATTTTTTTATGTAAAATTAATTATATAAAGAAAATAATAAAGATTTTATTAGATATTTGTTAGTATGTTATAATATTTTTAACGAAGTAAAATCTTTTAAATAAACATATATAAGCAACTAAACCAACAGTAGAGAACAAATTACCTAATATTATAGTATAATTATTTTGAGGTGGAAATCTTATGGATAATAATAAAATTGGAAAATTTATTGCCTTTCTTAGAAAGAAAAAAGGATTAACTCAACAAGAATTGGGTGATAAATTATTTGTAACCGATAAAGCAGTAAGTAAATGGGAACGAGGATTAAGTTTACCCGATATAACAATTTTAGAAAAATTAGCAAATGAATTAGATACAGATATTTATAATATATTGCAAATAGAAAACAAGAACAATATTGATGTTGAAAAAATATTACAAGAAGAAAAAATAAAAATAAAAAGACAAATATTAAAAAGATTAACAGTAATAATAATTCCAATCATTCTTGTTATTTGTGGTATTTTATTTAAACTTATACCTTTTGGTTATGATACTATTCATGTTAGATATAATCATAATGAAAACAAGTTAATTGATTTAGGAGTACCTAAGTTTTCGTTTTCTATGAAGAATAATGATAATAGTTATTCTTATAAAAGTTTTAGAGGAAAAAGTATTTTAAAAAGTGAAATAAAAAGTTATTTAAATACTTTAGAACACATTTCTTGTAATGATACTACATATTTTTATGATTCTATTGCTAATATTACTATTGTTGATTATTCAGTTGAAGGTAATTTATTATACAACACTATTTCTTATCATGTTAGAAATGGAAATTATTGTGATTCTTTAGAAGTAAAAGAGTATGCAGAAAAATTAGGAGCATTAAATGTTATTCGAACATTATATGCAGAAAAATCTAATTTAATAATTTATTTTGATCCTAGCTTAAAGATTAAAGATAATAAAAACAATTGGGAGGCATCATTAGAAATTTATTATCTTGATGAAGAAACAAGTAAAGTTATTGAAAAATCAAAAGGAACCTTTGAAATAAAAGATGATGAATTAATTTATTATCGAACAGAAATATTAGAACATGAAGATAGTGTAGAAATTCCAAATATTTCTAATTTTGTTATAAAAGAACAAAAATTAATACTTAAAGATAATTATCTTGAAAACTATGAGAAAGGTATTATTTTGAAGTGAGGTACAAATTATGAAAAAGATTTTTAATAAGATAAAAAATAATATATTTTTGACAGATTTAATTTTTATGATATTTAATATACTTCTTAATATTATTTTTTACATATTTAATATAAGATTTAGATTATGGTTTATTATTTTAATAATTATAATATCAATATTAGGATTTATTATTGGAATTATTCAATTATTATATAAAGCATCTGAAAATAAGAAAACTATTATAATATTTTCACTTTTATATGTTGTGTGTATGATAATATTTATTATTATTGTTATGCCATTTATAAATTTTGTATCATTTTTTTGTTATCGTCCTGAGCATACTGTAATTTTAGATGGAAAAAAGTATGTAGCAGTTGTCAATTCGTTTCTTTATGTTGATGTTGATTATTATGATTATTATGGACCATTACTAATGGGAACAAAAGTAAGAGTACATGGTTATTTTGGAGAAGGCGAATTTGATCCTTTTGTTAATTTTAACAATGTTAATAATGTTGAATATACCTATTATGATAGTAATGAAAAAATAATCTCTAAAAAAGAAGAAAGATTTATTAGAGATGATGATGGTAATATAATAGATAGAGACATTTACGAAAAAGATATTAATGATGAAAATAAATATAATGAAAATGATAATTATATATTACCAGAACATGAAGAAGTATTATATGAAAAAAAATTTAATGAAACAATATTAAGATTTGGAAAAGTTGATAGTGGACTGGGACAAAATATTTTAGTTCATGTTTTAAGAAGTAGAGATAATGGGAAAAATTTCTATGTAATATCAGATGATCTTATTAAAGTAAGCAATGAAGCAAAATTTGTGTTTTTAAATGAGAATTTAGGGTTTGCAATATCTACTGGTAAAATCTTTTTAAAACAAAATGTTAATAGTATGTATGTAACTAATGATAGTGGAAAAACTTTTCAATCTTCTAACTTTAAATATGAGAATGATAATGTTACTTATTTAGATGTAGTAGATCTTCCTTACTTTGAAAATAATACATTAAAAATAAAGTGTTCAGCATATCAATTTAATTCAGATATAGGAAAATATGAAGATAAAGAATTAATATTTATTAGTAATGATAATGGATTAAATTGGAAATTAGACAAATAGTTTGAAAGTAAGGAAGTTGTCAAAAAACATTGTAAAGATTAAGAAGATTTTGAATTTTGTATTTATAATGAAATTATGGAAAAATGATGAAATAGATTTATTATATTATGAAGAAAAGTATGATTATAACTTTAATAATATTTGTTACTATATTAATTATAATTAGCTTAATTGGTTTATTTTTCTTTATTGCTTTAATTTATGATGATGAGGTAGATGAAAGACTTTATGAAGATTTAAAACTAGTATCTTTTCACAATGAATACGCTTTAGCGGTTGAAAAAGAACTCGCGATGACAACCCAATATGCTGTTTTTAAAAATACTGAATACAGTACATATAGAAAAATATTTTCTATACCCATATCTAGTTCAATAGAAGGAAGATTTGTTTGCTGGAACAATGATAAAATTTATATACTTGAGACTTACGGTGAGTTTACTTCATATAATTTAGATGATGGCACTATTGCAGCTAATACAAATTTATATCGCTTATTAAAACCATTTAAAGGAAGACTTGATAGTATTTTAGGAATAGATGATAATTATATATATATTGAATATTCACATAATGCAAATAAATATCATGGTAAAATAGATTTAGATTTACAAGAAATAATTGAAATACAAGAAGAAGATATTCCAGAAAACTTAAAAAGATAAAGTTATATTTGATGGAATATATTTGATATACAAATTCAAAAATAAGTTTTTTGTGTAATAGATTTCAACTAACATTTGAAAAAAAAATAATAATATGTTATACTTTTTATGTAATAGTCTTTATAATTAGTTAAATTTAATGATGATAAAAGTATTTTTGTCATATTAGGTTTATAATAATATGTAATGGTATTAAATCTTATGATGACTCTTAAAAAATAGGAGGAGCTAATGTGAAAAATAAAC
>CALVSV010000002.1 GCA_944359595.1 uncultured Bacilli bacterium | reverse complement strand
CTTCAAAATCACAATTTGGTCTATTATAATCGTTATTTGGACAATGATAATAACCCAAATTACCATAATTAAAATAATCAAATATTAATTTTTTATGACATTTTGGACAATAAGCTAAATCTAAAGTATCAATTTTATTTTTCTTAGTTGAATATTTATTTTCTTTTAAACCATAATAAGTAATTTTGTTTTTCTTACCTAAACTAAACTTTGTTACTAATGGATCATCAGCATTTAAAATTAAATGTGTTTTTTCATCGATACTTTTATCTATTTCTTTAAATACCAATTCAAAATGACCATTTCGCGCTAATTGATCACGAGACAAATTGTTGATAATAAAATATTTAGGAGTTATAAATTTAAATACTTCTTTAACATATCTTTCATCTACTTCAATTATTAAAGCATCAACTTTAGTTTTACCATTTATTTTACTTGCTTCAATTATAGCAGTCGTTACACCATCTATTAAATTAGAACCTTTTAAATTAGCTACTACTTTATAACCACTATGTTTATATATTTCATATAAAGTTCCAGCCACACTAGTCTTACCAGTTGTACCAGTAATAAAAATAGTAGTTTTAGGCATTTCAAAATAATTTAAAATATTTTTATTTAATTTTAAAGCTACTTTACCAGGAAAAGCTGTTCCTCTACCTAATTTATGTAATATAAAATGTGCTAGTTTAGATATTATAATTATTAATCTATTCATTATCAATCACCTAAATATATTATACCATTATTTGTAATAATTACTTTATTTATTTACATTTTTTTACAGAAAAAAAGATAATCATTTGATTATCTTAATCTGTTATAAAAGTAACTCCACTTAATATATTACTTGTAATATTATTTTGAGTTAATTGTGGTAATCTATTACCATTTTCTAAAACAATATTATTAATAACAAATGAAATTTCTTTATTAGCTTGTAAATTCATTTCCTCAGTAATTTTTATATCAGCACCATAATCTTTAGTACCATCACTATATGTATTAGCTAAATTTAATTCTTTAGAAATACCACCAAGAGAAATTATTGGTTTAAAATTAACGATATCTATATTTTGATTAAAACGAATAAATACTCTAACAGTGTCTCCTATTTTAGCTTCAGTAAGTGATAAATCATCATTACCATTTATTTGATTTAATTTATAATTAGTATTGTTATGAAAAGTCATACTAACAAACGTATTTTCATATTTAACTTGATCATAAACTAATTTTCCACCTTGATAATATCTTGTGACATCATCATTATTAAAACTAGTTTCATTACCTGCTAAATCTTTAACATTACTTATTGTAAAAGGAATAATTTCTCCTTCTTGTAATTTAGCTATTTCATTATCAATTTTCATATCAGCTACACAAACATACAAATTATTTGTAGAATTGAATTTACATCTATCAAATTCCATAGATTGTGATCCAACAGTCAAAATTGGTAATTCTTTTAATTCTTCATCAAAATTAGCTTCAACTCTTAAATATTCACCATCACTAATTGATAATCTATAATCAGCATCGTCACGAGCTAAAATATACAATAATTTTGCTTCAACATCCGTTTTATCATAATAAACTGCACTAAGTCTATTAGTATAAGTAATATCTTCATTTGTTAAAGGCTCTGATACTTTGTTTCCAGCCTTATCTTCATAACCATATACTTCAAAAGTAATAAGTCCTTCATCTAATCCTAAATCTTCAGTAATATCTAAATCTAAATGATATGCATAATTACCTATTTCTGGATTAGAGCTATCTGGAGCAAAATGTGTATCATATTCTATACCTTTTATTTTTACTTTTGGTAAAACTGCTAATTCTTCATCAAAGTATATTAATACCCTAATAGAATCACCATTTTTTACATATTGAGAAACAGTATCTGGATTACCATTTTTACCGATTCCTAAAGTTTTATGTTTTAAAGTATTATCTAAATATACAATATGATTATTAGTTGGTTTAATTATATCTTCAGCTTTATTTCCATATAAATCTTCAATATTAGAAACATGCATTGTAATTTCACCATCAGTCATACCATTGTCTTCAGTTATTTTATAATCAACTGAGTATTGATATTCTCCATTTTCAAAACTTCTTATAGTAATATTACTTTCATCAAAAACATATTCTCTTCCATTATTGATTAATTTAAAAGTTGGTTTGTATTTTAATTGTTCATTAAATCTTACATAAACACTTATAACATCACCATTTTTAGCAAAATATTCTTTTTTGTCATTGCTTTCATCTTTTATTTTTATATTAGCAGCTGTTGTATTTGGAGCTTTGGTATCTTGGACAATAACCCATCTTTTAGCTTGATATGGAGTATAACCATTATCAGTTTTTGATGAATTACCTGCACCATCTTCATAGTCATAGTATAATAAATATTTACCTTCAACATTTGTATTAACACCAGTAGTTGTCACGTCTTTTATATGATTACCATTTAAATCATATAAAACAATAGTAGTTGGTTGTAAATCAGTTATAGTTGCATCAACATTATCTGTCATTGTTGCACCTAATTCAGTATATTCTGAACCAAATTCAACATAAATATCATTTTTCCCATTGATAACTACAATAGGAGCAGTTGTATCTGTCATAACTAACATCATTAATTTTTCTTCACTAACATTGCCTGCTTTATCAGTTACTTGGTAATAAATATCATATCTTCCAACTTTTCTAGTATCAAAACCATTTGTTTTATAATCATAATTATAAATATTGTTTTCTATAACACTACCAGGTGCTAAGAAATTAACTTTTTTTGGTTCAATTTTTATATCTTCAGCAAATGATGCGTCACTTGCTATAGCTAACATATCTTCTAAAGTAATTGAAGTGCCTGATTCAATACGATATTCATTTTTGTTTAATCCTTCAGTACCAGCAATAGTAATTATTGGAGCTGTATTATCAACAAATGCAGTTCTATCATTACTTGTAACTGTTTGATCTAAAATTTTAATATCTGTTGTTTCATTACCTGCTAAATCTTTTACATTGCTTAAAATTAGCACTAAAATTCCATCTTTAAAATTATCATTAGCATTAATTTCTACTTTTCCTTCGTAAATATATTTACCTTCTTCAGTAACATATTTATCTACTAATTCTAATTCAACTTGTTTATTATCAACATTTAAAATTGGATTTTCTAATAATTGTTCTGTAAATTGCATTCTAAACACAAATGAACTTCCATTTTTAATATAATAAGTTCTTCTTGTGCCATCGACTTCTGGAACAATACCTGTTCCATCAAAATCAAGTGTTGAATAAACTCTACCAGCAGGTGTTGTATCTAAATACACAATATGACCATTAGTTGGTTTTGTAATATCATCTATTTTATTACCTGCTTTATCTTCAATATTAGACACAAGCATAGTAATTTCACCATCAGTCATACCTAATTCTTCAGTTAATTCCACATAAGCTGAATATTGATATTCACCATTATCATTTTTTGTAATAGTAATATCTTTTTCATCAATTACATATTCTTTTCCATTATTTATTAATTTAAATGTTGGAATTTGTTTCAATTCTTCATTAAATCTAACATATGTATATATTTTATCTCCATATGTTCCATAAAATACTTTATCATTGTTAGAATCTCCATTTATTAGAATATTAGCTGACGAAGTTTTTGGAGCAGTTTTATCAAGTGTAAATATTACTTTTGTTTCATTAAATGAAGCATCAACAGCAACTAAAGTATAAACTCCATCTTCTTTTATTTCAGTTCCTGTAATATAGTTTTCTCCATTTAAAGTTGCATTAAAACTAGATTCATCTGTAATAGTT
>CALVSV010000001.1 GCA_944359595.1 uncultured Bacilli bacterium | reverse complement strand
AACGCTTAAAGAAATGATATTTGCATATTATCCTCCAGAAAGCCATGGTGTTGCTGCTATACCTCCTTGCACAAGTTCAAAATGGGATGATGATTATTATAATAAAATTTATAAAGAATCTTCTGGGGATGCGGATGGCACAGTGTATCATTTTATAGAAACTGATTTTAATTATGTTAAAATAGGTAATTTAAATATGTTATGGAGAATAGTTAGAATAAATGGAACTGGAACAATTAGACTAATATCCGATGAAAAGATAGGTTTTAGTAAATTTAATGATAAAACTGATGATGAAAAATATACTGGATATACTTATGATAATAGCGCTCCTAATGCAGGAGATGGGAAACCATCAACTATAAAAACATACTTAGAAAATTGGTATAAAGAAAATTTAAATAAATATGATAAATTAATAGCCACCGAAAGATTTTGTAATGATACATCTGGAAGAGCAGAAGCTAGATTGGAAATACAAAACAGTTCAAGTGATTCTTGGTATGATCATACTACGGGTACTACATTATTTTGTCCAAATACTACAAAAACATATGGTGGTGAATATAAATTAAAAATAGGTTTGCTTTCTGCTGATGAGTTTATGATTTCTAAAACAGAATGCTATAGTTGTTCGACAGGTTTTTCTAAGAATTATGGATATATGTTAGGAACTCCAGCTTCTGGTAACAGCATTTATACTACGCTACAAACTAGAGGGCTTGCTACTAATTTAATAGATGAATATTATCAAGCAGTACATCCTGTTATAAATTTAAAAGCAGATGTAAAATATATATCGGGTAATGGAACGATTGACAATCCATTTATTGTAGATATTTAAAATTAGTGTAAAAATTCACTAATTTTTTTATTATATAAATAGATATTGTGCTATAATTAAAGAGTAGAAAGATTGGAGAGAAGCTATGAAGAAAAAAGTTATAATAATATGTATAGTATTATTATGTATTTTGATTTTAGGAGTTATAGGATTTTTATTATATAGAAATTATATGAAAAATAATTTGGTTTCTTTTAAACAATCAAATATTAATAGTGAGGTTTATAGTGTTATTACAAATAAAAAAGTTAAACATTTTAATGATGAATATCAAGATGCAGTTGATAAAAAAATAAATAAAGTAATGAATAAAAGTTATTCGTTTGAGTCCCCATTTATGATATTTAACCCATACGATACTAATACTACAGCGCTAAATATATATTTTAGTGAAAAAGGTGATCTAAATTATACAATTAGTGTTAGTGACGATAACATACCAAATTATACTAATAAATTAAAACAATATAAAATTGGTAAAAATTATGGTTCATCAATTATTGGTTTAGTTGCTGGATATGAAAATAATATAAAATTAACTTTAACAACTGATGCTGGTAAAACTTTAGAAAAAAATATATTAGTAGATTTAACAAATGTTAAATATGAAGGGGAAGTGGCTACTGTTTTAGATATAGAAGAAGGCGAAAGTATTAACGAGCTAGAAGATGGGTTGTATGCAGTACTTGGTCATGACAAAAATTACAATGCAGATATATATTTGTATGATAATAATGGAATATTACGTAGTGAATTGAACTTAGAAGATTATAGAGCAGATCGAATTATATTTACAGATGATAATTCAATAATATATTCTTCTAAAGAAGATGAATTAATTAAGGTTGATGCATTGGGAAAAATAAAAGAAAAATATAATTTGGATAATTATGCTATGCACCATGATTATGTATATGATAATAATAACAATAATTTAATTATTTTGGCTAGTGAAAAAAATAGTGATACTATAGAAGACATGGTAATATCATTAGATTTAAATACTAAAAAAGTAACAGAAATTGTTGATATGAAAGATTTACTTCCTGAAATGTACGAAAAAGCATTTCATCCAGAAAAAAATTCATATGGTGGAAATGAATTAGATTGGGTACATTTAAATAGTGTTGATTTAATTGATGATGATAGTATTGTTGTGTCATCTAGAGAACTAAGTAGTGTTATTAAAATTAGTAATATATTTGATGAACCAACTATTGATTATATATTATCTGATCCATCTATGTATGAAGATACAACATATATTGACTTGTTATATAATAAAGAGGGAGGTTTTACTTCAAATGCTGGACAACATTCTGTAGTATATGAAGAAGATAAAACTTTAAATGATGGTGAATATTATCTATATATGTATAATAATAATTATGGAAGTAGTCCAACTTTACCAGATTTTAAATTTGAAAATTATCCTAACGTTGGTAACTATGAAGATGGGGAAGCATCATATTATTATAAATATTTAGTAGATGAAAATAATAATACTTATAAATTAGTAGATAGTATAGATGTAGATTATTCTAGTATAGTAAGTAGTAGTCAAGAATATAAAAATAATATTATTACATCAAGCGGATTAAGTCATTTATATGCAGAATATGATAAAAATGGTATTTTAATACGTAAATTTAAATATACTTCTAAAAAATTTGCATATCGTGTCTTTAAATATGATTTTGTAGATTTTTGGTTCAACAGTTGAAAAAAATATAAATATATTATATAATTAATTTATTCATTAATATAATATATAAAGAGGAGGAATAACATGTTAGAATATATTATTATAACAGCTATTCTTATAATAATCGCTATAGCTATTACTAGACTTAATAGAAAAGATGCTAGTATAGAAATGAATAAATTGGTTAATTATTTAGGTGGTCATTCAAACATAAAAAATATTGAGGTTAATAAGTCTAGATGTAAAATAGAATTAGTTGATATATCTCTTGTTAATAAAGAAGGTATACAAAAGCTTGGTGCTCAAGGTATTGTTGAAATAGACAATACACTAAAAATTATTTTAGGTAGCGATGCTAGAACATTAAAAAAATATATAGATGAATATATTTTAGATGATAAGAAAAGTAAAAAAAAGAAAAAAAGAAAAAATCGTTAATATTACGATTTTTTTTAATTGCCCGGTTTTAAAATAAGACTTAATTTTTTTTCGACATCTTCTATATTTGTATTTTCTATATTTGTAGCTCCACTTAAGTAATTACCGCCACCATTTAATTTGGTTAGTATTGACCCAACATCAATTTTCCCATTACTTCTTCCACTAATACCAACTGTATCCTTTTTTAAATATCCAATGGCAAAAGATGCATCTACACTATATTTCATCATATAATCAGCAGCTTTTGCTAAATCTTCTTTCGTATAAAAATTATCTTTATCACTTGTAATAGCGAAATTATAACTTTGAAAGTTTGATTTACCAACAAGATTTTGTATTAATCTATCATTTTCAAAAATTTCCATAAATAAGTTGTTTATATAATTTATATCTGCTCCTCTTTTAATTAACTTACTTACTATTTCAAATGTATCAGATGATACACTTTTACTTAATTTATTAGTATCAAGCATTATACCAGCATATAAATAATTAGCGCAGTTTTTATCATATCTAATTCCAAATTGACATAATAGTTTTGTTACTATTTCACAAGTACTAGATATTTTAGTATCAATATATTTATATTTAGTTTTAATTGTTTTGTTATCTTCATAGTGATGATCTATAATTATTATATTTTTCATATAATTTAAATATTCTTTTATAGGTATTAAGTAATCTTTACTTACATCAGTTGCGATCATCAAGTCTATCTTATTTTTCATATTTAAAAAATCTTTAACATTAATCACGTCATATTGTTGCTTTATTTCAAATATCATCTCATTAACACTACTACTCATCTCACTATAATTATCATTAACTAAAATATATGATTTTTTTCTAAGCTTATTACAAATGTTTACAATTCCAACAGATGACCCTAATGCATCAAAATCAGGAGAAATATGTGGAACAACAACAATTTCATTAGCGTTAGAGATTTTTTCATTTAAAACTTCTTTTAGTTCTTTAATGTTTTTCATATAATTAGCGCCTCCATATAATAATTTTAACACTTGATAAATATTATACACAAAATAAATAAAATTTCAATAATATTATTATATTTAATTATTAGATTTGCTAATATTTAGAAGTATACCCATTCCAATCATAGTTATTAATAAACTAGAGCCTCCATAAGATAAGAATGGTAATGTAACTCCCCTCGCAGTTTTTTTGGTAAGAAGAAATAAAGGTTGCAATATTTTTGGGAAGTAAAAATGCTTTAAAAAAAATCACCTTAAATATGTTGTTAATTCTGGAAATTTAAAGTATAACTTAATATTATTATCATTATCAATTTCTACTTTTTCAACTAAACTAACAATCAAACTTCTACTTGATTTTTCAGCCTTTAAAAATGCTTTAACTGCATTTTTGCAACTTTCAAAATCAAATCTTTTAATTGTTGTTTCAATCTTTTCTTTTTGTTCTAATAACTCTGATTTTTTTGTAGAAGACATTTCCACTTGCTCATTATATTTAGCAAAT